>NZ_JAKUWG010000004.1:0-108637 GCF_026782285.1 Streptococcus oralis | reverse complement strand
GCTTCTACCGCGTTCACACCACCTGTAAAGTCCAGTTTCTCGACCGTCGGTGCTGGTTGGTCTCCTGCTGTACCAAGTGGACCTGTGTACTCTGGTACTCCATGCACTGCTGCCTCAGCCGCATTGACACCACCTGTGAATTCAGGAACCTCCAGAACTGGTGGTTGCTCTTCACCCTTGCTTGATTGAACCGATTCTTCTGTTAATGCTTGATGGAAGCTTGCCAATTCATAAAACTCAGCCTTGCCACCTTCCCAGACTAATTTGACGTCTAGAAGAGAGCCACCATTTCGGATAGCGAAGGTTTGGAGACTAGATGTAATGGCACCGAGGTCTGTCCAACTGTCTTGGCCATCCTTGAGTGTTCTAGCAAGAACACGTGCTTTCGCTCCTTCAGGAAGACTGGAAACGAGACGAAGGTGGTTGGCATTGGTTGGCTCAGATAAGTGATACACCAATTCGCCCTTGTCTTTTTCAGACTTGTAGCTGGTCAAGACTTTGCCGTCTACAAGATTATTGTAAAGATTACCTTGGCTTTCTCCACCGTTTCCTTCTACTGTTGGATCATTGATTGGTTTGACAAACTCACCATCGTTGATGACCAATTCTGTAAAGCCTACAAAACGAGCATCATAGTCTGCAGTATAGAGAACACGGAGATAGTTGGCTTTGACTGGTGTCGTCAATTCACCCTCGATATAGCGATTTCCTGGCATCTTAGAATCATGTGTCCAACCATCTGTCAATGAATCATCGTGTTGACTATTGGCCACACCATCTCCTACTGTCACGACATCTGTCCAAGTTTTACCGTCTTGGCTGACTTGGATCTTACCATCACGAAGATAGTTTTGAGTTCCGTCTTGGATGTAGGCTCTGATTTTCTTAATCGTGCGTTCGCTACCAAGTTTCAAGGTTACATGACCATCTTTATGGGCATAGTCTGAAAACTCAACGAAGTTGTTGTAAACACCGTCAAATAGTTGATCTAGGTTGTTCAGTTTACGAACATCATTGCTGCCGTATGTTGGATGAATGCCCATAGTTGTAGATTCTAGTTTGGTTGGTTGTACTTCTTTGGTTGTCACAAGGAGAGAAGTGGCTGTCACAGCTTGTTCCTGATCCGTTTTGTTGACCAGACGAACATAACGTACCAAGTGGGTTGCGACAGATCTGTCTTTCAACTGGCTAGCTGACGTCCACTCTTGCGCATTTGCAGAATACTCTAGGCTAAGAGCAGGGTTGGCTTGGCCTTGGAGCTGGATGCTCTTGATCTGATGGATACGGTCAAGCTTCATTCCTAGATAGCTATGAGCAGGGAGTTTGGTTCCAGCTGGAATTTGAAGTTCGTAACTGCCTAAGCTATCCACTACTGGTGTTTCCTTCAAGGCGTCTACGTTGGTGTCCGTTAACTCACTGTTTCCAGAGCGTGTCTCAACAGAGAAGTCTTGGATACGCCACCAGAGGTCGAGTGCCTTGGTATTGCGGACTCGGATGTAACGAGCATTAATAGCTCTGGTCACTTCCTTGGTTTGTTCTCCTGATAGGCGATCTAACTCTTGCCATGCAGTTCCATCTGTAGAGTACTCAAGTACACCTGCGGCAAGCTTATCACCCGTCCCTTGGCGAAGTCGTACTTTAGTGACTGACTTGACTTCACCGAGGTCAAGTTGTGCCCAGGCATCTACTGGTGTCGTATTGCTACCGTCAGCATTTGCCATCATGGCTTCTGTATTGTCCTTGCCATCAGTGATTTGACGGGCTGAGGTATTTAGTTTGTAAACTAAGTTTGAGCTTAGACTAACTATCGTTGCTTGTTGGCTACGAGCTTTTTCAACTGGACGGTTAACTGCAATTTCCTGAACTGCAAACCAAGTGTTCTCGCGGTCTGCTGTCGCAATCATGCGAACTGCCTTGGCCTTGATAGTGAGATTTTCAAACTTAAGAAGGGATTCATTTCCAACATAGCTTGGCTCTTTCAAGGTTACCCAGTTATCGTTTTCATCTAAATACTGCACTTCGGCCTTACTAAAGGTATCACGTGGATTTGCCTGCGTTCCCATTGCAAAGGTCAAGGTTTGGATCGCTACCGGCTTGTTGAACTTCATACCAATATAATCACCTGTCTTGATGCTGTTTGGTGATTTAATAATCGCATGGGTTGCCAAGTCGCCATCCGTTACTTCTGCTAAACCACCTTCTACACCTGTTCGATTGGTGATAAAGGTACTGATGATTTGGTCTGGGTGCAAGACTTTTTGAACTTCAGACGCTAGAACTTCTTTCAGGGATAGGATAAATGGACGAATATGTTGAACACCCAATTCAGCTTTTTCCATATGGTCTACATAATGGAAGGTGTGAGTTTGAGACTGTTCGTACAATTTCAAACCTTTATAGTAGCTATCCCAGAGTTTGGCTGCATCGTTTGTAGCCATGGCTTCAGTTCCTGTAAGGAAGGCATCGAGGGCATTCATTTGGTCGATTGCATTATCCAACCAATAGTGGATTTGGGCAACCATTTTTTTATCGCCTGATGCTTTATAGAGTTCGGCTGCTTCTTTAATCTTGGCAAATTCTGCACGCAAGGCTGCACGTTCCGCAGTCACATCCTGACCTGCTTTGAGTTTGGTCATGAAGTCTGTTAATTTTGGAGCCAAGTCTACCGATTCTTCTAGTTTAACGACACGATTATCCATGTTTTGGTTGATCATGTGCTTGCCAAGTTCACGGAAGGCTGCTGATACCTTGCTATCTTCAAAATGACCATTTTCTACAAAGTTGAAGGCAATATCATTGATTTTCTTAGCTTCTTCTTCTGATTTCCACTGTTTCCATGAGTATTGAGCTCCTGCAAAGAGGGCAATCTTAGATGGTTCAGACTGTTGCATTGGGTTCAACATGATACCAGATAGCAAGCTTGGATCCACATTTGGATGAAGGAATTTCTCACCACCACCTAGAATCAAGTGTTGTTTAGAGTTATCTGTTACTGGCCAGTTAATCCAAAGTGAAACTGGGCGATAAGTCTTGCCACCTGCGGATAGATTGTTCTTGAGAGTTGAAAGGAAGCTTTCAGAGGCTTCACCCCAAATCTTACCTCCCGTCAAGGTCATGGATGTTGAACTTGGGAGATTTTCATTGAGAGATTTCAACTCATCCTCACGTCCATTACCCCAATACTGACCAGGAACAAAGATCATTTCTTTGCGAAGACCACTGTAGGTTCCCTGCATTTCAGTCAACCACTTGGTCATATCTTGCATCAAGCGGTTGTAACTATTGTAGCCTCCAACTGGGCTTGGTGCATCATCTGCAAGGATACCAAATTCACGGACACCCACTTTCATCAACTGGGTAAATTTGGCCTTGATGGTTGCCAAATCTTCTTGGTAATGTGCCTCATTGCCAAAGCGGATACGGTTGTTCATGAATGGATGGATAGTCCAGACATAGCGGGTTTTACTTTGATTTCCGACACGAGCAAGTTCACGGATTTCAGCTAGTTTTTCTTCTGGATAGAGTTCACGCCATTTCTTGTTGTGGTATGGATCATCTTTTGGTGCAAAGAAGTATTGGTTCAATTTCAAATCGCCACCATAACGCATGAGCTCTGCACGATCGGCATTCGACCATGGATTTCCATAGTAACCTTCGATGAAACCACGGTTCTTGAGCTCTGCGTAATCTTCTACTGTCACATTGCGAAGGACTGGCACTTGGCTTTCCTTGAGCATGTGTTTCAAAGTTGTCAAACCATAGAAGACTGCATCTGTGTCTTTTCCGACGATGGAAATCGAATTATCCTTGATGCTCAAGACATAGGCGTCGATCTTGTCAAAGAGACCTGCTGAAACATTGGACAAGTTTTGCTCTGCTTGTGAACCTTGTCCATGCACTCCAAGATAGATATTGGTTGCGCCAGCGATTGCTGCCTTACCAGTTGTATAAGATACTTGATTGTCCTGCAAGACACTCTTCAAGCGATTACGAGTATAGATATCGAGTTGATCACCCATGACCAGATTGACTTGCTTGCGAAGGGCTGTGACTCCTTCTCCATAAGTCACTTTTTGTGGAGTTGGGAAGACCTTGTACTCTTTCTTGAGATAGTCATCGCTCTTGCTGGCAGTGGCAATGCTGTCTTCGCTAGCTGGTTTACTTGCAGTGAATTGATCTGCCAATTCAACTGTTCCATCACCTGTTTGCTCTACTTTTGGTTTTTCTGGTGTAGTTGGTTTTTCTGGTTGACTTGGTGCAGGCGTTTCTTGCTCTTCTTTCACAGGTTTTAATAGATGAACTTCAGCTGCACTTGCAAAACCACCAACGCCTTCCAATACTTTCAACTCAATCTTGTTGGTATCTACCGCCGCAAAGTTGACTGTTTTTTCTTGGGCGTTGTTGTCCCAGCTTCCTTCTGAAACCTTGACCATTTGGCCTTCTTTTTGTGCGTAGATTTCGTAGCGCGTCACGACACCATTTCCACCACCTGGACGTGGGAGATAAGTCAAGCCATTGACTTTTTCTGCTTCTTTCAAGGTCATAGTAAGAGTGTATGGCGCAGTGTCACCAGTCCACTTAGTATGCCAGAAGGTATTTGGATCATTGTCAAAGGCCTTTTCAACAGCGCCTTCAGTCGCGTTTCCTGGAAGCTGCTGACTGCTTGCGGTTGCAGTAATTTTATCATTTGAAATCAAACGAGGATTTACAAATGGTTTGTTTGACAACTCTGCACTATGCAAGATTCCTTTGAAACCACCGATGCTTTCAAGCGGTAGTACCAAGCTATTGTGGGCAAAGCGAGGGTGGGCTGGATTTGTGATACGCTCAATCTTTTCACCATCCACATAGACTTCGGTTGACTGTGGTTTGGTTACGATGGAGATTTGATAACGTTTGTTCTTTTCAAGTTTTTTATTGAATTGGATATGGAACTGTTCAAATTGATAGGCAAGGTAGCCATCTTTATCAGCTAGATAGATACGGTTGTCCCCACTTGTTGAGAAGGTTTGTTCCCCGTCTCCAGTGACAGTTACATCAAACTTCAAAACGTGACTTGGACCAACATCACCAGCTAAGCCTTCGATACTGCTGTCTTTCCCAAAAGCTAATCCCTGCTCGCTTGTCTTCACCTTCTTGCTCGCATAGTTCTTGACTGTTTCAGGATTGATGGTAAACAAGTCGCTTTGATCAATCTCTTTATCAGGATTTGACTGTGGCGCATAAGGGCTCGTTGGTAGGGTGCGTTCTGCAAAGGTTGCAGCTGCACGGTCAGATCCCCAAGTGCGTTCTGCAGTGGTTTGCATGCTCTTGAAGAAACGTTTAAAGATATCGTAAGAAGTAAGTCCTGTCTCATGAAGGTCGATATTGTCGTTCCAAACCGCATGACCTCCTCCGATAATACTTGGATGAGACGATTCTAGAAGCGGACCTCCACCTGTTCGGAAGTCGTTTGGTGTCCAGCTATTGTATTGACGCTCGTAGTTAGCATAGTCCCCATAGGCTGCTTGACTATTGCTTCCACTTGGTACACTATAAGTCGGAACATCTGTGATATTGATAATCTTAGCTCCTTGGGCAATGGCTTCATTAGGACGTTGCCAGTGAATACTCCAAATATCAACTTCTACTCCGTTCCAATCAACAGAAGTGTTTCCACGTTTCGCACTGAGCGAGCCCCAGATACGTGGTGTATAGCCCTTAGATTTGATATATTGAATCAAATCATTGACATAACGACGATAGCTTTCTCTGCTACCATAGTATTCATCCGTTCCGATATGAACAGTTGACACCCCATGAAGTGGTGCATCCGGACCATCGAGGAGTTTGTCATAAACTGATTTGACAAAAGCCAGCGTTTCATCGTACTTGTTATCCAAGTCTAGCATGGCAACTCGTTCGACATTGTGCTTGCCTGCGTAATCACTAAGACTTCCTTGATACATGAGGTCTGGACGAACCTTGACAAATGATAGAGCGTGTCCTGGTGTATCAATTTCAGGTACTAGGTTGATATGAAGAGCCTTGGCCAATTTAATCAGATTTTGCATTTCTTCCTTGGTATAATGCTCATCTGATGTCAATTTTTGACCATTCTTACCGACAATATCTGTCTCCACACGGAAACCAGTCTTGGCATGTTCAAGTACATACTTGAGTTGTTCTTCTGGAGTTAAATTCTTACCTGCCAAGTGTTCCTTGAGGAAGATATAGTTATCATTCAAGTGCAACTGCAAATCGTTCATCTTGTAGTAAGCCATGTTGAGCATGATGTCTACAAGGGTGTCATAAGGGATAAATTTACGACCTGTATCCAGCATAAAGCCACGATGACTGAAACTTGGGAAGTCTCGAATTTCACCGTTTTGCAGATCCTTTTCTCCCATCTGAAGGAGCGTACGAGTGGCGTAGAAGGCACCTGTGTTTGTTGCAGCTTCGATGGTAATCACATCATCTTGGATAGTGATGCCGTAGCCTTCCTTGCCATAACCTTTGTTTTCAACCTTTTTAAATTCAATTCGTTTTTGTGCCTGCTTGTCACCTGTCGCAAGTTCCAATCCACGGCTAGCAAGGTCTGACTGGTAGAAGGTTGCAGCCTGATCAAAGCCTGAATCTCCTGTTGCAAGGACTGTATCTGAAGTGATAGAAGATTGGCCTTCTTTCCCATACCATTGTTGAACAGCTGGTGCTACTTTTGGTTTCACACCCACACCTTCGTCCTGGTGTAGCCCCTTGATGACTACTTCAAACTCTTTGGTAAAGGTATGACTGTCTTTGATTTGTTGTACCATGACCTTGACACGTTGATCTGTCAGAGGTTGGTAGATGCGATTTTGAAGGTCAATCACACCCTGCTTGTTACTGCCAATCAGACTAACCTGACCCGGCAAACTTGGTAGGACAAGAGACTTGCCATCTTCAGCCACATCCAACTGATCAACTTGGCGGATATCCGTTACTTTACTATGGTCTGGAATATTTGAATAAGCTCGAATTTCTTGAATTCCAACGTTTCTCCAGCCCATTGTACCAGCTTGGTAATCATTGACTTCAAGTTTGAGGTACTTCGCTTTGATACTTTCAGCTAGGTCTACTTTCTCATCTAAAACAGGATCTCCAGTCTTGGTATGAGCTAGTTTCCATTGTTTTTCTCCGTTAGCGCCCACGTCTTCTTGACCTGCGTAATAGAGACTCCAAGATTTGATATTTGGGTCATTTTGCCCATTGCGAAGACGACGATCCCAGTCAATTTCCACATGTTTGATCAAGGTAGTCTTTGGCAGAGTTAGTTCAAAAGTTGGTTTTGGTACATCTTTGTCCGTTGCCCATCTAGTACTATCATCACCATCAACTGCTTTGTTAGCTGTAAAGCTTGTTCCAGCCTCATGGTTGTTTGCTGAAGCAGTAGCGCCTTCGAGGTGGTTGACATCTTCTCTATCTTCGATTGTCTTTTCAGCTGGTTTTACTGCTGGTGTAGTGGTTTCCGCAGGTTGATTATCCGCCTTTGGTGTTTCAACCGGTTTCGGCGTTTCTGTTGGCTTGGGAGTTGCAGGATTTGTCTCTGGTTTTGCCTCTTCACTTGCTGCAGGATTGGTTCCCTCATCAGTCGATGGAGTTTCTTCATGACTTGCTTCTGTTGCAGCTTCTGCATCTGCTTTTTCAAGCGCAGCGGCTAAATCATCTGGTAGCTTATCCAGGGCTTGAACATGAGTGATACTTCCCTCTGTCTCTGAAGGCGCTGCTGTTTCTGCTGCCTGAACCATATTGGCTCCAAAGATACTAGCACCAATCATAACTGAGGCTGCACCAATTGCAAATTTGCGGATACTATAATGACAGCGTTTCTCAAAAAAGTGTTTGTCCATATTTCTCCTATTTCCTTTCATCCGCCTACGCTAGTAAGCGTTATCATTTCTCCTTTTAAAAAGGAGAGAACCAAGAGGTCCTCTCCAGGTGTTTGATTCATTTTCCGACTCTGACTCCCCTAGAAGTCCAAGTCACTTATCCAAACAATGTAGTTGTGGAATAAATAAATATCTATTCTTTTTTACTGTTAATAGCAAAGAGGGCGGCTGACAATGCTAGGCTGATTCCTGCTAGGAAGAGGGCTGTATCAGACTGGGCTTCTCCTGTTTCTGGGAGTGTCTTCTTGCTTTCTTCATTTTTCAGAGTATCTTTGATTTCTGATGTCTTTGTATCAGCTAGCGGAGCTGGTGTCAACTTATACTCTGGTTTCTCAACAGTTGGTGCTGGTTCATCACCTGCTGTACCTAGCGGGCCTGTGTACTCTGGTTTTTCATGTACAGCTGGCTCAACTCCATTGACGCCACCGGTGTATTCTGGAACTTCACTTACCAAAGCTTCAACCGCATTAACGCCGCCCTTGAACTCAGGGACTTTATGAGCAGCTGCTTCTGCCGCATTAACACCGCCTTTGAACTCTGGTACTTCATGTACAGCTGCTTCTGCTGCATTGACTCCTCCCTTGAACTCTGGTAGGTCATGAGCAGCTGCTTCTGCCGCATTAACACCGCCTTTGAATTCTGGTACTTCAAGAACTGGTGGTTGCTCTTCACCCTTACTGCTTGTCGGAGCATCAGGTTTCGGAGCGGAATCTTTTAATTGATTGAGATAATCTGCAAAGTATTTCACCATTCTTTCCGTCAAGAGATGGTTATCCGTCGCATATTTCATGCTTGCCTGAACACTAGCTACTTCCTCTTGATTTTCTTTATCTGTCAATTTTTGAGCCTTAGCTAAAGCTGCTTCATAGCCAGACATGTCAAGCGGTGTTTCTGCTACCTGTGGACGAGTAAAGATGAGTTCCGCCGCAGATTGGTATTTATCGCCACCATCTCCGTAAGTCTTGGTTCCTGTAAGGACAATTTTCTTAGCCTTGATTGTCTTACCAAAGTTAATGTCTTTTGGCTTATTGTTATCAGGCCAGTCCGTAACGGTGAAAGTATGCTCCTTGCCAGACTCATCTGTCACAACCAGTTTTACATCACGCAAGTTACCATTCGATCCTGATCCACGTGGAACATAGCGAAGTCCTGTGATTTCAGTCGGTTCTTTCAAGACCATGGTTGCAGGCTTGCCTACATCTCCACCATTCCAAGATGTATGCCATAGGCTAGACACATTGCCATCAAAGGCGTTCTCAAGACCTTCACCTGGTTGAGCTGGCGCATCCAAACTTTCAAAGTCTTCTGCTACCAAGGCTGTTTTCTTCTGAACCAAGGCATTCTTCAAGGCTTCAATCTTGGCAATCTCTGCACGCGCTTCTTCAACACTGATATCATCATCTGCCTGGCTGAGATTAAAGACTGCTTCTTTCAAGGCGTCCATAGACTCTTTGGTGTAATTAGTCATGGCAACAGTTGGCAAGTAGTTCTTCAGTGCATTTTCTGTCAACATCTTACCAGTTAGGGTAATTTCTTCGATTTGAAGATTGTCCATCATGAAGTCGTTATAACCACGGAAGTTAGCATTTCCTCCAGAATCACCGCGAGTATTGCTTGCGTTGCCTGTTGAGTAGATACCTACCCAAGTATCGCCTGTTTCTGCACCTGTCACAAGGAAGGTTGCTTTCTTGGCTTTCTTAGAATCCGTCCAGGTATTTGGCAACTCATGCATTTCCAAGTTGCTTGCTTTCGTACCACGGTTACCAGATTGGAATTCTCCCTTACCAACTACAAAGGCGTAAGTACTGTCAGAACCTGCTTCGTATTCAAAGGTTACACGGTAGGTCTTACCAGCTTCAAAGCGGAAGTTTTGTGGGATGGTTTGGTAAACCAAGTTACGACGGCTAACCAATCCATTGGTCTTGAGTGACCAATTTCCATCGATAACATCATCAACTTTCTTGCCGTTCCAACCACGCTGTGTATATGGATCATGCTTTTCAGACAAGTGAGTGCGGTTATCTTCAACACCTTCGACACCGCCCACTACGAATGGGAAGATACCCTGAGCAACATTTTCAAAGTCTTGTTTGAAGGTGCCTTTACCTGTATCATGGTTTTCTCCGTACATGCTTGAATTGTTTTCAAAGGTACGAATTTCATCAAAGTAAGTTGCCTCATCACCAGCTTCACGACTCAAAGTAAGAGTAACATTTGATACGTCAGATCCAGTTGTAAAGAAGGCGTACATGTTTTGGAAGTAACTTGTATTGTCAACTGTAGCATTGTCACGACGTGTATTGTGAGCGTAGGCCTTAACATAGTTGAGAGCGAGAGACTTATTGGTATAAGTAGTCACTTCTTTTTCACCAGTGTTTACAGTGATGCTCGCCTTGGCATTACTACGGTTATCAACACCGACATAAACAGCATACTTGGTATTTGGTTTCAAACCAGTTAATTTCTGAGTGAGACTAACTTTTTCTTTGTTTCCTTGAATACGAAGCATATCGTTTGCCCCTTGAGACTTAACAATTTCTGCCTTAGAAGCATCACCAGAAATAGTCCAGTGTTTCAAGGTACCGCTATTAAATCCTTGGTCATAGATATGCATGCCTTCACTCCATGACATTTCAGGATTGCTTTGTTTTGAACGATAGAGAACGTATGGTTGATTTGCTAGAAGGTCTAGGGTAATCTTACCATCTGTTACAGTGAGTTCCTGCTCTTCTGTCTTACCTTGGTCAGTTAGCTTGTAAAGGTAAACCTTGCTATTTGCCCAATCGCTCGGAAGTGTCCAAGTTGTTGCACCAGCTTGCGTATTGAAGTAGTACATTTTTTCCTTATCAGTAGGAAGTTTCTTACCATTCGCATCCCAGTTCCAAGGAGTCAAGTAAGCTGAACCATCTTGGATGACACGTCCGTTGAGAGTTACTGTACGTTCACGGTATTGTGGGCTATTGACATCATTTGACTTACGCGTTACAACTACTTTATTGTTGTCAGCATCTACCAATTCCACTCGCATTTCTGGAGTCCATTTATAGGTGCTACCGTTGTCTGTCATGGTAACTGGTGTGCCATTTTCCCATTTGCTTACAGTGAAGTGTTGGAAATATTTGGTCATCAAGTCATGGGCAAACAAGTTGGTTACATAGCCATTGTAATCACTTCGTCCTTGCCAGCCTTCAAAGTCTTTCATGCTGTAGCCACCTAGAAGTGGATAGTCGGCTGCACCACCGTAACTTCTGTAGTCTCCTACCCAAGCATCTTTTTGGTGGTTACGGATAAAGCGGGTGATGGCACTGTTGATACCTTTATTGGTGTAACCACCGTAGGTCAAGTCAGCAGCCCAGTGATGGAAGGTAGAGTCGTACTCACCACCATGTCCCCACTCGATCGCAAAGCGCCAGCCTTGCTTGTTGATTTCTTTGGCAAGAACGTGGGTAGCCCAGGCACCGTTATCACCTGATTGACCATTACCCCAAACGTCCACATAGATAAAGTCGAGGCCTTCACCAAGTTTTTTCTTCAAGTCTTCCCAGCGAGCCAAGCGTCCATGTGCTAGGTCATAAGCAGCATCAATGTTGATACCTTGGTCTAGCCAGTTCCAGCCATAGCTATAGCTACCATCTGGATTCTTACGGAGAATTTTTTCATTAAAGTACTTAGACTCAGGATAAGTTTCTGAAGCGTTAACGTGGATACCTAGATGAGCTCCATATTTCTTCGCTTTCGCAATCAAGGTCTTGAAGTCTTCAACACCACCAATACGTTTACCAATATCAGCATAGTTCAAGTGACCAGAGTCATGACCTTCACTACCATAACCTTTAAGGAGAACACCTTGTCCTAGACCATCTGTGTGGAGATTGATTTTCTTGATACCATCCAAAGTCATAAGGAATGGGTTCTGTGCTTGTGAGCCAAAGTTCATCGCGATACGATAAGCTGTGATATCCTTAACTTTTTCCCAACCTTGAGGGTTGTTCATGATGCTACGATAAGCAATGGCACCATCTTGCCAATCGACTTTCTTATCCGCATTGGCATCTTCAGTGATAACAACCTTGGCACTTGGAAGTTCCTTGGTGTATTCTGGAAAGACAATGCCCTTATAAGCTTTTTCCCATTGCCATTCAGAACTATGAATTCCAACATAGTTGGCATTTCCGACTGTTTCCTTGTAGGCTGTCAAACGAGTCCAGTCATAAGAACCCCCGCCGTAGCTGTTTTGAGAGTTGCTCCAGACACCTGCAGCAAGCTTATCTGTAGAAACAAATCCATACATGTAACCCTTAGCCAAGTCTTTCATTGGATTGGTTACATCGATATGATCATCTCCGCTGACATGGGTATTGTTTGACATGGTTGCCCCATCAAACTTAGCCCCAGCTTGATCACTAGAAACAGAGACTAGGGCATTACCAAGGAAACTAATAGAAGAAAGCAATTTTCTTTCGTCATCAATCTTTTGACCTGGAGTGACTTGATTATGGTTGACAATCTTGGTCACATCAAAGTGCAACTGATTATCAACAACTTGCAGACGGACCGTCATTTCTGCATTGATAAGATTAGCATCATCGCGAAGCTTCATCAAGTACTCTGCAGTTGTCTCATTGATTTTTTTGTAAGTAACTTCAGGTGTGACTTCGTGTTTGTTGATAAAGACTTTATTGAATTGTTGGACTTGTCCTGGCAAGGTATGCCCGTTCAAGCTGTATTCTTTAATACGTGGGAAGGCTTGGTCAATCACTGCTTTGAGGACCTTAGACTGAATAGTGTCATAAGTTACCTTGCTATCGTCAACGGCCGGACCTGTTTCTTTCTGGGCAGGAGTATCATCTGCTTTTACACCTTCTTGATTGTCTGTTTTAACGCTGACAACTGTACGCTCATTGCCATAGGAACCAGCTTTTAGGACGATTTTCTTCTCATTTTTGAGAGTTTCATTAACAGCTGCTGGCAAAGTGACCGTATCAAAGAGTTTCTCATCATTATTCGTTGCATTGAGTTGTCCATCTGACTTGAGGGTAATTGATAGGCGGTTAATTGATCCTGTCTCAGGCGCTGCTACACGTCCCCCCTTATACCAGGTGCTATCGGTTGGAGATTTATACTCCCAGAACCAGCCGTCCTTGTCATAACCGACAAAAACATTATTATTGGTATCTTTAAATTTCAGGAAGACACCAAAGCGTGATTTGCCCTTTTCAGAATCTTCTTTGAAGGTTAAATCAACAGTTGCATTTCCATTGGCATCAACGGTCAAGCCCTTCTTTTCAAACAGGGCTGGTTTGCCTGCGTTATCATTTTGAGCAGTTGAGGATAGTTGGTTGTAGCGGACACCTTTTTCTTCTCGGATAGTGACTGTTCCCTGTTGTTCTTTTTTCTCTACCGTTTGCCATTCAGCTGTCACTTTTTCAGGTGTTTCAGGTTTAGCAGCTGGTTTGTCCTCTTTTGGTTTGTCTTCAGCTGGTTTTTCTTTCTCTTCCAAGTCTGCTGGTTTGACACTTGAAATTCCCTTCATGTGATCTTGGATCCATTTCAATTGGGCAGGTGAGAAGAGAATACCACCACTACGTTGGCCAACAACTCCATTTTGATGAACACCGACGAGTTTTCCTTCTGTATCAAAGATACCACCACCACTAGCACCTGGATGGCTACCTTGATAACCGATCCCTTTTACGCCCTCACCGTAGGATTCAACTAATTCAACAGTTGTATTGAGGACTGGTGATAATTTTCCAGTTGGGTAGCCAAAGACATGCAATTTATCTCCAACCTTTTTCACTGCAGGTTTTTCAGTCACTTCTGCTGGAGCATTTTCCAGAACTGTTCGCAATCGAACAAGAGCCAAATCATTCTTGTAGCCTTTTAGGAAACCTTCACGATCCCAGTGAATAATGTCTTTTTTACTAAATTTAACATCTGGTAGTCCTGGATAGGAAATGCTATAGATATCTCCATCACCATTATCATTGTCAACGACCTTACGATTATTGCCATCTGGAACATCTTTTATAAAGTTATGTGAAACAGTTAAAACCAGATTTTCGCCAATGACAATCCCACTACCTTCACCTGACGGTGTCTTGATTTTGACAGTTGCTCCATAGTTTAATTCACCATTCTTGGTTTTAGCTACATCTTCTGGAACAAGATTCTCAGTATCTTTAGCTAATTGATCCTTGTCAACTTCTTTCCCTTTATCTTCAGCCTTATCTAATTTGCCCTCTAAGCCTTCTGGTAACTTATCTGAACTAGCTGATTTTTCTTTTTCAAGTGCTAATAGTTCTTCTTCTGTCTTAGGTCCATCCGTAACTTCTGGAGAACCTTGGTCTTCTCCCGCCTTTGGCGCTTCAAAATCACGTCCATCATTCTCTTTTGCTGTTGCAAGAGTAGCAGCTAGGTCCGCTGGTAAATTCGCTGTGGAACCAGACTGCACGCTATCTGCAAGAACTGTACTTGTTCCAAAGAATGCAGCCCCAATCATAACAGAAGCAACACCTAATGAAAATTTCCGAATACTAAATTTACAACGTTTTTCAAAAAATCGTTTATCCATAAACTCCTAAATCCTTTCATTTTTGAGTAAGCGTTTACATTCCTTTTTTAAAAAATACTCCTTCCTCTGAAAGTGCAATGCTTAACCCTGATAAATAAAAAACAATTCTGCTTTTAATATAACAAATAATAGCTGATAAAGCAATAGGAAACAAGTAAAATTAACGAAAATTTTCTCTATTCTGACAAAAAGAGGCTCCAAATTTAGAGTCTTTCTTTACAAATGTAAAAAAGGATTCAGCATTCAAGAGAAATACTAAATCCTTTCTTATATTTTGCAACAGTTATTTCACATGTTTTGCGAGATCTTCTTGAGCCTTTTTATTAGATTCTTCTTTTTCTTTCAACCATTTTTCTTGAGCTTTTTGGTATTCTTCTGCTGTCACTGGTTTATCTTGTAGATCTAGGTATTTATACAAGAGAGCTTCGCTCATACCCTTGTTACCTGAGTAAGCAAACGGAAGAGTAAATGGTACCATCTTAGACAACATTGGACGACCAGTTTGAGAAGTTGTTGGGATGATCAAGGCACTATCTGTCAACCAAGCTTGGGCAGCAGCATATTTTTCATAACGTTTTGAAACGTCAGTTGTTTCTTCCCCAGCTTCCACAACCATTTTTTCGTAGTCTTCCAAACCAACTTGCTTGGCAGCAGCGTTGTTTGTTCCTGAGTCAAATCCTAGGTAAGTCTTCGTATTTTCTCCGACAGATGGCTTGATGATATCAAGGTAGGTAGATGGATCCGCAAAGTCTGGAGACCAACCAACGTTATCTGAGATATCCCAGTCTTCACCAGCAGCAGTCTCAGCAAAGTAGGTGATGTTCAAGACATCGTCTTTTTGAAGTTGTTGGATATCCACAACTACATTATCTGTTCCCAAAGTTGCTTCAAGTGACTGTTTCAAAGATTGCACACGTTGAACTTTCGTTGTGTTTGTTTGATCCACAGGCATATCCAAGTGGATTGGGAATTTCACACCTTCTGCTTGAAGTGCTGTCTTAGCCTTGGCGAATTCTGCTTTGGCTTTTTCTGGATTGTAGAGACCATCTTGGGCATCATCCAAGTTCACGTTGCTCCACTCGTCACCGTATGTCACCAATTTTTCTTTGACCAACTCACCAAAGTTTTTGCCATCTGCTTGAACAAATGTAGGAGGGACAAACAAGTTACGAAGCAGTTTAGTCGCACCACTTGCACCGTTTACTTGAGAGGCATAGGCAGTTCTATCAAAACCAAAAGCAAGAGCTTGACGGAAATCTTTGTTTAGAAGAGCTTTCTTGGTTGATGTTTTTTCTTCATCCGTTGTCTTAGAAGTATACTTATAAGACTGGCGATCAATATTCGTACCTACTAAATAAGTAGTCGAATCCTGTTGGGTATAAACGATGTTATCTTTAAATGATTTCTCAATCTCTGGGTAGCTCGCGCTTGTTGGGAAGAGACGTGCCATAGTAAAGCTTCCATCCTTGAAGGCTTCAGCTGGTTTGTTGGTATCTTGACCATCCCAGAATGATAATTTAACCTTATCGATATGGACATTGTCCTTATCCCAGTAGTTAGGATTTTTCGCAAATTCAACAGAAGATTTGGCTACAATCGATTTGAGCAAGAACGGCCCATTGTATAGGATGCTACTTGGATCTGTTCCTTTAGCGAAATCATCCCCTTTTGAGTTCAAAAACTCTTCGTTAACTGGAGCCATTACCCCCATTGTTGTCTTAGAATTCCAGAAGCTTTCTGGTTTGTTCAAAGTGTACTGAACTGTCTGATCATCCAGAGCCTTAATTCCTACTTGTGAGAAATCTTTGATTTCCCCTTTTACATAGGCATCCAACCCTTTGATTGATTCTTGAACAAGGTAAAGACCATCAGATTTTTTATCAGCAGCATATTTAAGTCCTGTTACAAAGTCTTGAGCTTTGACTGCCGCGTATTCTTCACCTTCAGAAGTATACCATTTTGCATCCTTACGGATAGTATAAGTGTAAGTCAATCCATCCTTGGATACAGACCAATCCTCAGCCATAGACGGCACAAAGTTACCGTAGCGGTCATTTTCTAGCAAGCCATCAACCACGTTACTGGTAATATTTGCTGTAGCTGCTTTATTGGTTGTCAAATAGTTTAGGTTATCAGGATCCGTCTCATAAATGTATGAGAATGTCTTCTCACCTTTAGCGCTTGAACCTGATCCAGAGCATGCAGCTAAAGTAGTCGCCGCCAATAATGTCACGCCCGCAAGGGCAAATAGTTTTGAACTTTTCATCATTTTCTCCTTTAAAACTTTCTCTCCATTATAGACTCTTTTCAAAAAGATGTCAACAGAATTTTCAGAATTTTTGGTTTAATTTGGTATATTCTGAAAAATAATTTCAAGGATATTCTGAAGCAATAATTATTCGTCTCTCTTGGGCTTTACTAATAAAGTTTATACCGAAAAAAGTTTCACTAAAAACCAATTTTTCTATATTTTTGCTATAATTAAGTATAAGAACAATCAAGGAGAAAGATATGATCTTAATTACAGGTGCAAATGGTCAACTCGGTACCGAACTACGTTATTTACTAGATGAACGAAATGTGGACTATGTTGCAGTGGATGTGACCGAAATGGATATCACTAATGCTGAAATGGTTGAGAAGGTATTTGCTGAGGTTAAGCCAACTTTAGTCTATCATTGTGCAGCCTACACCGCTGTTGATGCAGCCGAAGATGAAGGGAAAGAACTGGATTTTGCCATAAACGTAACTGGAACTGAAAATGTTGCTAAGGCCTCTGAGAAATACGGAGCTACTCTCGTCTATATCTCGACAGACTATGTCTTTGATGGAAAGAAACCCGTCGGACAAGAATGGGAAGTTGATGACCTACCTGATCCGCAGACAGAGTACGGACGAACCAAGCGAATGGGTGAAGAGCTTGTTGAAAGCCTTACGTCACAGCATTACATTATCCGCACTGCTTGGGTCTTTGGAAATTATGGCAAAAACTTTGTCTTTACCATGCAAAATCTTGCTAAAACCCATAAAACGCTCACAGTTGTCGACGACCAACACGGTCGCCCAACTTGGACACGTACCTTGGCCGAATTCATGACCTACTTGACTGATAATCAAAAAGAGTATGGCTACTACCACTTATCAAATGACTCAACTGAAGATACCACTTGGTATGACTTTGCTGTCGAGATTCTTAAGGACAGTGATGTTGAAGTGGTACCAGTAGACTCTAGCAAGTTCCCTGCTAAGGCTAAACGTCCCCTCAACTCAACCATGAGTTTGTCCAAAGCGAAGGCGACAGGTTTCGTCATTCCAACCTGGCAAGACGCCCTTAAAGAGTTTTATAAACAAGAAGTAAGAAAATAAAAGCTTACTACATACATAAAAAGCAAGAGACCTTGAGTTCTCTTGCTTTTTAGTATCTGATTATTTAATCACTTGTTGCGTTTTAGCATAGTTAGCCTCTACTGCTTCTTTTTCAGATTTCCACCAGTCTTGGTTATCTGTGTACCACTTGATGGTCTCTTTGAGACCTGTTTCAAAGTTGGTGAACTCTGGCTTCCAGCCTAGCTCATCACGGAGCTTGCTGGCATCAATAGCATAGCGAAGGTCGTGGCCGGCACGATCTGTCACATGGTCATAAGCATCAGCCGCTTGCCCCATCTCCTTGAGAATGAGCTCTAACACTTCCTTGTTGTTCTTCTCACCGTCAGCACCGATCAAGTAAGTTTCGCCGATTTGTCCCTTTGTCAGAATCGTCCAAACACCTGATGAATGGTCATTAGTATGAATCCAGTCACGGACGTTCTTGCCTTCACCATAGAGTTTTGGTTTGATACCACTCAGGATATTAGTGATTTGGCGCGGAATGAATTTCTCGATATGCTGGTAAGGACCATAGTTGTTTGAACAGTTAGAAATAGTCGCTTTCACACCAAAGGAGCGCACCCAAGCTTTGACAATCAAGTCTGAAGCCGCCTTAGTTGATGAGTAAGGCGAACTTGGATTGTACTTGGTTTCAGCTGTAAATTTCTCACCTGGTCCTTCCCCATGACCTGGTAAATCTTCACGCAGAGGCAGGTCCCCATAGACTTCATCAGTCGACACATGGTGGAAACGAATGTCGTATTTACGAGCCGCTTCCAAAAGTGTGTAGGTCCCAATGAAATTGGTATGGATAAATGGACTCGGGTCGTTGAGCGAGTTGTCATTGTGGCTTTCTGCCGCATAGTGAACGATAGCATCAGCTTCGGAAGCTAGCTTATCTACCAAGGCTGCATCAGCAATATCTCCAACAACTAACTCAACACGGTCCCCCAAAATTTCTTCAATATTGGCACGATTACCTGCGTAAGTCAGCTTGTCCAGCACTGTCACATGGACATCTGGAAAGTTATTGTAAACATAGTGGACAAAGTTAGAACCGATAAAACCGGCCCCACCTGTCACGATGATATTTTTATATTTAGTCATATTACTTCCTTATTCCAAATCTTCTTTTTTCAAAGGCTTCACGTCCTTAAGTAGGGGATGATGTTTGTCCGCTTCAGATACCTCTGCTTCTTCCAGATTTTCCCACTCAATTCCTAATTCTGGGTCAGAGTAGTTAACAAAGGCATACTTAGGTTTGAGTTCAAGCGCCCAATAGTCATTAACCAGATAGCTATAAGAAACTGTATCAGATAGGACTTGAAATCCATTGGCTACGCCACGAGGGACAAAAATTCCCTTACTAGCGTCAATCTCTGTCTGGTAAACATTCCCAAAAGTTTCACCCTCACGCAAATCAACCCATGATCCTAGAACCTTCCCATTATCTGCAACAGAGATGTACTTGTCCCAAGGCTCAGCATGGAGGCCTCGAAGAACATTTTTGCGAGAAAAGCTGACGTTATTTTGCAGTTTCCCTTCAGCAAAGAAGCTTTCAGGAAAGCCAAGTGGCACCATCTTTTCCTTCTGGAAATTTTCCTTAAACCAGCCACGATTGTCTCCATGAACTGGAATATCAAACTCTAACAAACCTGGAATTGCATCAATCTTACGCACTGCAAGTGTTTTTCCAAAAAAATTATCTGTCATCTAAATTTCTCCAATCAAACGGAGCAGGTACTGCCCGTATTCATTCTTCTTCAACGGCTGCGCCAATTCATGCACTTGCTCTTTACTGATATAGCCCATACGATAAGCAATTTCTTCCAGATTTGCCACTTGCACGTTCTGCATACGCTGAACCGTTTCGATATATTGAGCGGCTTCTAAGAGACTTTCATGGGTACCTGTATCCAACCAAGCAAAACCACGTCCCATAAGCTCAACAGACAAATCACCACGATCCAAGTATGCCTTGTTGACATCTGTGATTTCCAGTTCTCCGCGAGGACTTGGCTTGATATTCTTGGCAATTTCTACAACATCGTTATCGTAGAAGTACAGTCCTGTCACTGCATAGTTAGAGCGCGGCTGTTCTGGTTTTTCTTCGATGGAGATAGCATTCATATTTTCATCAAATTCTACAACACCAAAACGTTCTGGATCCTTAACGTGGTAACCAAAAACAGTCGCACCTTTCTCTTTCTTGGCTGCTTTTTGAAGCATTGTGCTCAGACCAGGACCATGGTAGATATTGTCGCCTAAAATCAAGGCAACGCTATCGTCACCGATAAATTCTTCACCGATAAGAAAAGCCTGAGCAAGTCCGTCGGGACTAGGCTGTTCCGCATAGGAAAGCTTGATCCCAAATTCGGAGCCATCCAAGAGCAAGTCCTTAAAACGGGGCAAATCCTGTGGTGTTGAGATGATCAAAATGTCCTTAATCCCAGCCAACATCAAGGTTGACAAAGGATAATAAATCATGGGTTTATCATAAACCGGCATCAGCTGTTTTGATGCAGCCCGAGTCAAAGGATATAATCGTGTCCCCGAACCACCTGCAAGAATAATACCTTTCATAATATAATACCTTTCTATATTGTTAAATCTTGTATTTCACATTATATTTTCTGTCTAGTTTATCATTAGATTACATTATATCAAAACTATCTTTTTTTTCGTAGCAAAGAGAGTTCTTTGTGACTAATTGTTTTTGTTAACAGCAATAGAAAACCATATACTATTGAATAAACAATAACTTTTAGTAACATACTTAACAAATTATTAGAAATAGATAGCACACTTGAAAATAATAGATATACAAGAGTACCCGTTACAACACTAGCAACTAATGGTTTAGTTGCTATTTTAAGTAAAACTACAATATCTAAATAGTTACGGGCATAATAAGACATCAAGATACATACAATTATTTCTACAATTACAAGTGTGAATGCCGCACCTCTATATCCCCAAAGCGGTATTGCTAAGAGATTTAATAAAATACTAACTACCGCACCAGTTACGACTGAAATTGTAAAATAGCGAACATTATCAGTTGGAATCAACGTCTGACGCCCTACAATCTCTGAAAAAGCAATTGGAATTAATGAAAAGACAACAATATTAATGGCTACGTATGTTTCAGCATATCCTTTTCCTAAAAAAATTTGCACGAATTCTTGGCTTACAAGTAACACTCCAACAACCACTGGAAAGGTTAATATACAATTGAAGAGCATTGATGTCTTCATTACTCTACTAACCTCTGCTCGTTTGCCTTGGGCATGCAAATTAGTCATTCTAGGTAAAAGAACTGCACTCAAAGTTGCTACTAAACTAATCAAAATCGAATTTAGATTCACAGCTTGAGTATAGATACCAACATCGAAAGTATTTCCTAAAGATCCAAGAATAATTCTGTCCAACGTATTATAAATTGAGATTGAAATCTGGGGTAGAAAGAAGGATAAAGTAGGTTTGAAATTTAAAAGAACTTCTCTAATATCAACTCGTACAAGTCGTGCATAATCTTTTATGCTTAACCACATAATCCCTTGTGAAAACAAAGAAGAAAGGCTAATTATCAATATATATAGATAAATATCTGACTGGTCTCGAATAAATAAGAATATACAGACTACACTGACTAATTTTACTATTGTATTCCGTATAACAATACTTTTAAAATCTTCTAGTCCTTGAAATAACCAACTAATATCAAACATGATTGCAATCAAAGAAAATATTTGAACTACAAAATATTGTTGATATTGTCCTGGGAATGCAAAAATATAGAATATATAAAGTAGTGTTGCTATAGTTGTAGAAATTAGTTGAAAATAATAAACGGAGGAGAACACTTTAGAAATTTCTTGTTTCCCTCTATGGCTCACTTTAGCAATTTGGTTACTACCATATGTAATAATCCCAAGCATTCCAAACATCGTAAAATAGGTTGTGATAGACGATGTAAAATTGTAACTTCCCATTAACGTTGGATTAAAAATCCTTGTAACATACGGAACTGTCACAAAAGGAAGAATTATCGTTAAAATTTTATATAAAAAATTATATATAAAATTTTTTATAATTTTCATAGCGATAACCTTTCTTTAATTTTAATTAAATAATATACAATATAATATAGCTTATGTTTTAGTAAAAATGCTAATATTTTTTGAGATTTTTTCTTAGGATAACCTAGAGAATAAGCATTCAGAAATCCCTTATCACTTCCAATAGTATCCAAGTATTCTTCTATTTCTCTAATAGAATTCGTACTCCAAACACCTTCAAAAGCGTACAAAATGGCATCTCGCATAATGTGTTCTTGAAAGACCGTTTGAAGCTCGCCAATTCCCCACAATTGTATATATTTTTCGATTACTTTATGAGTTTCAATTGCTTGAAGATACCGATCCCTTCTCAAAACTTTACTCCTTGTGACAGACTTTGGATTATAAGTCATGATATAGAGACCTTCCATGATATATAACACACTTCGTGAATACGTTAATAATGGAAGACTCTGTAATAAGTCCTCTCCAATCCAAATTGTTTTCACTTCATCTGCAATATCATACTTTACTGCTAGCTCTCTTCGAATGGCTGCATATCCTATCACAAAATAACCATAGCGTAAAAAACCTTCATACAACTCTTTTTTATCATTTTCAAAAAGAATTTCTTTATTAAAGTATGGTCTAACATACTTCTCACCATTTTCTTCTCTAACTTTTGGAAAAATAATTATATCTGGATTGCTAGAATTAATCTTAGCGGATAAAATATTTAATGCTTCTGGAATTAATTGATCATCTCCGTCTAAATAAATAATAAAATCTCCAGTAGCTTTTACTAACCCTGAAGATCGAGCTAGCGCAACACCTTCATTTTTCTCTTTATTTATAATAACAATACGTGAATCGCTAGCTGCAATATTGGTAATAATATTTAATGAATGATCTGGCGAACTATCATTTACTAAAATTAATTCAAAGTTATCATATGTCTGATTTAAAACAGAATAGATACATTCTTCAATGTACTCTTCAACATTGTAGATAGGGACAATGACAGAAAATTTCAATATTTAACACCCCGTCTCTTTCAAATAATATATGATTATCATTTGTTTATAAAAAATACTCTGGTGAAGATAATTCATTTTGACCTTTCTATTATTTCCTCAAATTTATCAACTGCAAGATTTAGAGAAAATGCTTTCAAATCTTCACTACCTTTATGAGCCAACTTAAAACGCAATTCATTATTTTCAATTAAACGAATAATATTTTCTGCTAAAGCATAACTATCATTAATAGGTGATAGCATTGCGTTTTCGTTACTGGCATACTCAAAAACACCTTTGTAAGCTGTCGAGACAAGCGCACAACCACAGGCCATACTTTCAGCTCCTGTCAAACCAAATCCTTCATTTATACTAGCACAAACAAAAATAGCTGTGTTATTATAAATATTTCTCAATTGAAGAGCTGTTTGATTTTGATAATAACTAATCCACTCTTTATCAATTTCCTCTCTCTTTTCACACGCTCCGAACATAGTTACATGAATATTTGGGTACTGTTGGCGAACCAAGCTCAAAGCTTCAAGAGCTATTGGGACACCTTTGTGCTCCCCATAATGATAGAGCATAGCGATTTCCAATGGATTTCTTTCTTCAATTTGATTTATTATTGAAAAGTTTCTTGTATCAATTGGATTTTTGAGCAATCTAACATCAGGATCAAATTTCGAAACTAATTCATATAGCCATTGTGAAACAACTATATTATTCATTCCCATCTGATAAGTCTTATATACTTCTTCATCTGAAAAAGACCAATTTTCAAAATCTTGAATCAAATAGAACTTTCTTCCACAACGTTTCGGTAGTTTATAAACTATTTCTGCTGTGTTTACCGCAGTAGCGAAAACAATATCTGAATCTGGGAAATGAGTTTCATTACGATAAGGTGTTGCAATTTTCCTAACCCGCTGGTCTAACGGAAACCATTTGGGATAAAAATGCTTATAAAGTTGAGATAGGTAATATTTAATAGCGTAGTTTTTAACAATATTAAATTTTTGATTTGTAAAACAAACAATTGAAACTTCGTGTCCTCTCTCCACCAAACTATTGGCATATTCAAACACCACTTTAAATCCTCCAACAGGAACATCTGGTAAAGACGGTAAGCAAAAAGTAATTTTCATTTTTTCTCCCACTAAGATTTAATTTCCCCCAACTCATCATCAGTATGAGTAATCATAACACCCCAAACCATATAAAATAAGAATAAAGTGATATTATTAGCAAAAAAGTCAAAGGAAAACATCTCTATCAGTGTCATCACTATCAGTAAAATCGTTAATTTATTAAATGAATTCGTTTTATCTATTGATGATATATAGATAAATAAAGCAATAAAAAGTAATAGGCATCCAATGATTCCAACCTCTATTAAATACGTTGTCAACACGGAGTCTGTTGTCTGGAATCCAAAATAGTAAGAATATTGAGGAAGAAAGTCAAATAAAGCCGAACCATAACCTCCCCCTATGATTGCTTTTATAGGGTGCTCTGACATATAGGGAATTACATTTTTTAGAGTTCCAAATCTTTGGCCAAAGGAGCCATCGGAATAGCCAAGCGAAATAACTCTATCAAATCGTGAAGAAACTAACTCAACAATCTTGTTTATAAAACCTGATATATTTAAGGCAATGAAAACAATCGAAACACTTATCAACCATGAAATTTTTACTTTCTTTACAAAGAAGAAGTAATGGATCATCGTTATAATAACAAAAGTAATCCAAGCCATTCTAGACTGACTAATTATTAAAGCAAATAAAACAGTTCCTTTATAACTATAATCGAACAACTTATTCTTACTCGGAAAGATTAAAGAGAGTAACCAACCCACTAATAAAACATATGCAAAATAAGTATAGTGAGTAAAGAACGAACTTGGATAATATACAATATTTGCAAATTCATTCATTCTTTTTATCCAATTAGCCGCCCCAGTAGTTATAAAGCTACCAATAGGATTGTATTTAGCACGCCACTCATAAATCCCAAATAGTGCAAACAATATGACTAGAGACTTTATGCAACCGATAAAAAAAAGTTTCATCCTTTTGGTGTTTATATACAAACTAGTCGAACCAAAGGCAATCGTTGGTAATAAGATATATCTAATTACAAAATTAGTTAAACTAGATGTAGATTTCAAAAAAAGAAAACTCACAAACGAGTAGTATGCCACAAATAAAATTAAAAAAATATTCTGTTTTTTTATGTAAAAAGTAAATTGTTTTGATAATATTCTTTGAAGTACAACCAGAAAAAACAGAGGCAATATTATTGTAAGATTAAAATTTCTATAGTATGCCACCCCAATGATAAACCAAAAGGACAGTAATAAGTAAACACCCATTCTACTTTTCTGGGATAATCTATTCATGTTTTCTCCATTCTTGGATTTATTTTAACGTTTTTATAATATTTTTAATTGATGGAATTCTTAAATAGTAGTACAGAATATAGTGGAAATAATGTTGGACTTTTGATACTCGATTCAATTGTCTTAAAAAAGTGACCATTGATGGTTCTATTTTGGGAAATTTAAGCCGTTTCAAACCAAAAATATTTGTCTTCGTACCAAAACCAATCGTATTGTTTTCATGAATACGATATCTTATTAATTTTTCATTTAAAAAACATACTTTCCCAATTTTTGAGGCAATTAATAATAATTGATGATCGTGATACAAGGTTCTATTATCAATTTTCAAATACAGTTCTCGAGTCTTCTTCGAAATACAATATGTGGCACCTTGGACAACATTCCCCAACATAAGATAATCAAATGATAGATTAATAATTTTTTCATCCTTTTTCTCTAATTCTGTGAAAAAACGATTCGGAACAAATTGTTCCGTAGCCTTTAATTCACTACCGTTTTTATCAATTAGGCTAAAATTTGTACAAACAGCTTCACACTTGTACTCCTTCATAACTTCCATTGTTTTTTCAACTTTATCAAATTCCCAAACATCGTCTTGATCCGCTAAAAAAATAAAATTTCCAGTACAAGCTTCAATCGCATTATAAAAATTTTGAATATATCCTACATTTTCCGGATTCCGAATGAATTTCACGCGAGAATCTTCTACTTTTGATACAACACCAGCTGTATCATCGGTTGAACAATCATCGAAGATAATGACCTCATCAACTTCTACACTTTGATTTAAGATAGACCGTAGCTGAGTAGCCACATAACCTGCACCATTATAGGTTGTCATTGCGACAGAAATCATTTTATGAGCTCCTTCATAATTTTTTTATAGTAAGTCCCATCTTTCATCGTTTCGGATTCGTCAAACTTATAGGTTAATTTATGGAAGGGTGTTGTCAATAATAGATTGTCCCACCACGTTTGGTTAAAATCGTCAAATAAATTAAGTAAAAGAATATGTGGCAAGGTATTGGAAGCTGGGAAAACTTCTTTCCATCCTTCCGGATAGGTTTCTATTGCTAATTGAAACATTAAATGAAAAATAAAGTAATCTTTCACATAATCAAATTTTTCCCAATATTTATATAACAAATGCTTTGTTAATTCCAATAATTCATTGTGAGTTTCAGAAGTGATGAACCAATTAGAAATTTGCATAACATGCCCATCTATAGGTTTTAAACCTTGAAATACAAATAAATTGGAGTCTAACATATAATCTGGAATATTTGAAGAGGTACAATAAACTGTTGAGTCAATCCATGTTCCACCATATCGAGTTAATAATTCCAACCTCAATAAGTCAGAAAAGTGTGTCGAACTAATAATTCCTTTAGTATATTTTTCTACAATATATTCAGGAAATTCAACATATTGAGAATAATTTTCCTCCGTAATTAGAACAATATCTCTATCAGGAAGATTTTCTTGAATAGATGATACACATTGTTGAACAAGTTCGGGAGCATTCTCTAATCCTTGCATCCAACAAATCCATACCTTATTGCTCCTCTTCTTCTCAAATGATTTCCGTGTGGAAAGAAATTCTTTAATTATAGGAGCATTTTCTTTTCTCAATTTTTTCATTAGCTTGTAACGTACAATTAAACGCACTAGCTCAAGAGCTTTTCTATCTCTCCCTAAGAAAATCGTCCCCATCGTTAAAGGAAAAAAGGTTCTATTCTTCAAAGACGTTAGTAGTATCTCTTTTTTATTTATCTTCTTTTTCATTATCTCTCAAATATTTCTTATACAATTTACTAAATAAAATCACTGTCCGACTAATTGTTTTCGCAGACTTACCCCAACGAATTTTCTCTGACAAAACCATTCTGACAGCATATAAACCGCCACGTTGAATAATATTTTCAACTTTGTCTAGAAGAGCCTGTTCAGAATCTGACAATGCTTGTCTTCTCAATAAACAGATAGCCACCATACTCTGCTTATATGTCAGTGCATGATCTTTGGCCAAATCATTTATTTTAGACAATCTTTTCAAAATTCGGCTCATTTTGAAATTGTACTCATGTTTGCTAGTAACATTACTTCCATAACGTCTGTAACCCATTACTGTTTCAGGATAAAAATAAACATTCCCCTTTAGAGCAGCTACTTTAGTTATAAAATTATCATGTGATAAAAAGACTAATTCAGCTGCATCATTTGCAATTTTTGGGAGAATTGAAAACAAATCATAGTTAAAGAAAGTGTTACAACCATAAACTTTGTGCGCCATATAAGCAGTAATTGGATTAGTATAACTAATCCCCATCAAATGGTTCATACTTGGAGACGTTTCTTCTCCTTTTCCATCAATAATCCTCATATCCGCGTAAATCATTGTTGGTCCTTGAGTATGAACTTCATGATAAAAATTTTGTAAAAGTTCAAGCTTATCTCTATCCCAGATATCATCTTGATCTGCAAACATATAGAAATCGTAAACTTTTTCTTGCACTCGCACAGCATTGATTAAACCAAAGAAATTGTAATAAGCCCCATGGAAATCTGAGTCGTTTTGAATTAATTGGATACGTCTATCTCTAGCAATATATTCTTTAACAATATCAACAGTATGATCTAACGAATTATCATCACGTATAATCAGTTCCCAATCTGTTATGGTTTGATTTATAATACTATCTAACTGCTCACGAAGATATTTTTCTCCATTATAGGTCGCCATCATGATTAGTATCTTACTTGTTTGCACTAGTGAACTCCTTTAAAATTCTATAAGTATTACCAAATCCAAGCTTAGCATCAAATAATCCTCGCCAGCCTAATCTTTCTAGCTTATCGCTCCTAAGGCTGGCATTCTGCATGGGATTAGCCTGCTTAAGATCTTGGTTATCGGGAACATCCATGATAAGTTTCACATTGCTAACTTGAGAAATAATTTCAGCCATCTGTTTTATAGTAATGATTGAATTTGGATTGGAAATATTATAAACCTGCCCTGATTCACCTGAAAGAAGAACACTTAAAATAGCACTAGCACAATCCAAACTATAACAATAGGATCTTAACTGACTCCCTGTACTCTTCATAACAATATCACGACCAGCAATGGCCTCATTCATAAAGAATGAAGAAACACGATTATCTGTTACTTTGGCACTTGGCCCGTAAATATGTCCTGGACGTACAACGGTAATGTTTAAAGAATATTCTGACACAAAGCTTGTACAAAGAGTTTCTGTCGCTCGCTTAGAACTAGCATAAGAACAACGAACATTAAGATGGTCAACCAACCCAATATAGTTTTCCTCTAAAGGTTGATTACTCGAACTTAGTCCATAAACTTCACTGGATGATACATAAAGCACCTTAGAAACCCCAGCATTCTTAGCATAGGACAAAAGGTTGTACATTCCTAAAAAATTACTAGTCATGGTTTCTACTGGCTGATTGACATACAACTCTGGGCTTGCTGGACTTGCTGCATGAATAATAAAATCAATATCAAAATTAAAATCTGGAACTACTGCTGCATCATAAGCTACAAATTTTAAGAAGCTTGTTTCCGAACCAAATCGCTCCTTTAAATAGCTAAGATTACGACCACAACAGTATATTTTAATATTAAAATTTCTTAGATCGTTTAGAAGTAATAACTGATCCACAATAGAGGAACCGATTAAGCCTGACCCACCTGTTATTAGGATTGATTTTTCTTTCAGTTCAGCAACATTAACGATTGCTGACAATGACTCTTTAACATCCCTTTTATAAAGATTATTTGATAATAGTACCATGATTATTTAATCCAATTATCACGTGTTGAACTTAACAAGGCTTTAAAAATGTCTAAATCTTCAACAGTTGTAATCTTAAGGTTTTTCTCAGATCCAAGTGAAAAGTAGCTCTTCTTACCAAATAATTGCATCAGCTGACAAGAAGCTGCGACATCTGTAATCCCGCTTTCTAAAGCTTTGTTATGTAGTTCCATAATAGCATCAAGTTGATAGACATGAGGTGTCTGTGTACGAAGCAACAAATCACGATTCAAAGCTTCAATAGAGGCTCTTGAATGTGGCTCATCTAAAACAAAAACAACTTCTGTTGTAGGAATAGCAGCCACTGCATTCCCAAATTGTTGGTAAGTAGCTAAAGCATCACTAATAATTTCATTACTTACTAAAGGACGATTACCATCGTGGATTAATACAGTAACCTCTTCATTTAGGTGTGCTTCCTTAACGGCTTTCAAACCATTATAAATAGACTCTTGGCCTGAAGAACCACCAAGAGTAATCATCTTTAATTTTGTGATACCAAACTGTTCAGCATAAGCCTTTACCATCTGCTCCCAGCCTTTTAAAATCACTATGCAAATTTCATCAATTTCTGGGTGATTCTGAAATTTTTCAAGAGTGTATATAATAATTGGTTTATTTTCAACATGAATAAATTGTTTTGGAATGTCTTGACCCACACGGCTACCAATTCCCGATGCTGTTAAAATTGCTACTTTCACTTATTCTTCTCCATAACTCAACTCTAAAAATAAATGTTGCTCTCTCCTATCAACAGAAGGAACGACCATATAATCTTTACCGTAGAACATTTCTAAATATTCTTCTGACCAAACAGGAACATTCACCATCAAATCTTCAAAGGGTACCTTTTTATAAACATTCATATTCTCTCGCAAGTAAGTCTCGCGTCTAAAGTGCTTTCTTCCTGTAGGTATGGATACATATTTTGTATTTGAGTCCTTACAGCTTGAATTACATTTATCAAGCCAGTTTAGCCATTTCTCAATTGGAATAATGCCAAAAAACCAACCAACCATCAACTTTCCAGCAGAGTAATTTAGCTTCCTACCTTCCAGTCTAAACATTTCTTTCATCAGAGCATGATTCTTTGTTTCTCGTACAGAAGCCAAAGCAAAAGTCAAAAACATACTTGTATATCCTTGAAAGAATCGTTTCACTACATTATCGTAAACATTTTCCACAATGTAAAGATCTATCGAAATGCCACATTCATCAGCTGAATGGTCATATTTTCTGCGAGCTACCGTTCCCCTCTTACGAATTTGGGAAACATGTAGCCCAAGTTCAGGATGACTATTTGGAGATTGAAGATAATAATGATCACTAAAATCTTTACAGGCGTTACAAAGAGAAACAAGTTTATCATAACTTTCGCGAGGAATATTGATATCTACATCATCATCCCATGGAATAAACCCCTTATGTCGAATTGCACCTAAAATACTACCACCACTCAAGGAGTAATGGATTTCATGCTCATCAAAAAATTTAAAGATATCTGAGATCATTTTAAGTAGCTCAGCTTGATATTTTTTCAAGCCTTCCTCATCAAGAAAAATAATATCTGATTTGTCATATTTCAATTCGACTGACACTAATTCTCCTCCTTAAACACTTCCTCATAATCTGACACAATCTTTTCCCATGTGAATGCATCCGCAATTCGTTGGCTAGACTTTTCGTCTAATTCCGAAATAGCACTTTCATCAAGTCGTTCCACTTCCTCGATTACACGCGCCAGCTCATCTTTTTTCCAATAAATGGCTCCGTCTTCACCAACTTCACGGTTAAAGCCAACATCTAGCAACAAATTAAGCTTTGTGGATGCAAGAGCTTCTAAAAGCGATGGGTTTGTTCCACCAACTTCATGTCCATGGAAATAAGTAAAAGCATTCTCGCGAATATACTTGAGTAACTCTTGATCATAAACAGTCCCGACAAATTTGACTCTAGGATCTTTATCAAAACCAGTATCCTGTAACAACTGGTCGTAAAATTTATTCTGCTCCACATTTGTGATGAGGACAAAGTCTTTCTTAGACTTAGATTTGATAAATTCACGAATCATTGATTCATAGTTATTCTCAGGAACGAATCGTCCCACCACTAGATAATAGCCATTTTCGCTTACTCCCTTTTCACGATACCAGTTTCGAACTTTGGCATCTTCTGATTTCAGACTTGAAGGGGTAGTATCTGTACCATAGGCAATATAGGTGGTCTTTGGTTGATACTGCTTATAATCCTCTTGGATATATTTTTCGATATTTTTGCTATCACAGACCAATAAATCTGCATATTTAACCATTAGCTGTTCTGAGAATTTCCAGTACTTTCGAACTGGCAGGCTCCATTTTGCCCGCAGCCACTCATGACCATCTGGATTTACCAGCAAACGGCCTCCGATCGAACGAATTTTTTTCTTAAGTCCAGAAATAAAAGGCCCGATACGACCAGCTAGAATGTAAAAAATGGGAGCTTCATCTTTGTTTTTCTTAGCTATTTCAATCGCTTTATTCACAGCAGCAATATCGTAAGCGATAGCACGAGCAGGTCCGATATTGGGCACATCAATGTTGAAACAAATGGCTCCATTGTGCTCAAACTGGTCATCCGTGATACCAGATTTAGCTGAATTCTCACGCATACAAGCAATATAGTATTGTATGTTGCTGTCTTTTTGATACTCGGTTAATTTTTCAACAAAGGTTTCAAATCCTCCATACTTGGCAGGAATCCCCTTTGAACCAATGATATAAACTGACTGTTTCATCTCTCTCCTAACAAGACTAAGGGGCAAAAATCACTTCGCTCCATCTCTCATAAATACAACTTTAACTGTCTTCAATAAAATTTCAATATCTTTCCAGATTGTCCAACCATCAATATAGGCCACATCTAATTTGACAACTTCATCGAAATTCTTGATCTCACTTCGTCCGCTGACCTGCCATAAACCTGTTATGCCAGGTTTAAAACTTAGACGGCGTTTTTGTTCTGGGGTATAGTGCTCATACTCGTCCACTGTTGGTGGTCGTGTACCTACCAAACTCATATCTCCCTTTAGAACATTGTAAAATTGTGGCAACTCGTCCAAGCTAGTCTTCCTTATAAAACGACCAATTTTCGTGATACGAGGATCATCGTCCACCTTAAACATTCCACCCTGCATGGTATTTTGTTCCATGAGTTCCCTTTTTTTCGCCTCGGCATCTACACACATAGAGCGAAACTTATAAAAAGTGAACTGGCGACCATTTTTTCCTATACGCGTCTGAGCAAAAATAGCAGAGCCCCCATCCTTTCGAATCAAAGGAACCAGCACAATACTGACTAAACCACATAGTATCAGACCTACCAGGGAACCGATAATATCAATAATCCGCTTAGCAATCACGTGGCTAGTCTTATAAAATGTTGTAGAAAAAGTCACAACGTTTAGTCCTGCCATCTCACGAATTTGCTTGTTACGTGCCAAACTACGATCAAAAGCATTTAGATTAACTGTTACATCAATTCCCATCGTTTCAAACTGAGAGACCAGCTCTCCAATATTGTATTTTTCACTTGGAAGATTGATAAAGACTTCATCGACCACCTCATGAGTCGCAAAGTTTACTATATCCCCCTCTGCTACTACCTTTAAATAATCATGCTGAAAATCTGGTTTGTCTAAAACACTGACGGCTACCAACTCCCCAACAACATCATCTGATTCTATTAGTCTATCCAGTACCTTTTCGACACGAGAAGTTGCTGTAAGTAGGAGAATCTTCTTACTTCCTTTAAAGTTGGGATAAGCCCGCTTCCAATACCACTTGATAAATAAGTTTAGCACATAGACTAAAAGAGCATGTAATGTGAGGAAGTAAATCATGCCTCGTCTGGAAATACTAAATCGATCTTCTAAGAAAAAATTAGAAATACTAATCGCTAGCGCAAAGAATAGGATATATTTCAATGTCTGGACAAGTTCAAGCAAATATCCCCTTTTAAAGAAATCTTGTCCATAATCACTGATATAAAAGACAAAATAATGGAGGATATAAAGTGCAATAGCTGTTGTTGAAACAATCTCCGTTTCTCTCACAGAACTAAGTAGATAAGTCAATAAAATAACAAGAAAACTCTGGATTATGGCCAATGAAGGCTTTACTACTTTTCCATTCATCTCTATCTCCCAATCTATTTTTTATTTTTTCCCGTAATCTCCATAATTCCCATAAGGACTGTGTTTGTATACTGAAGTATCGAATTTATTCAACACAACTCCTAAAAACGGCTTCCCAGTTTGTTCCAACTGTTCTTTCGCTTTTTGAATATCCCGTCGATTTGTTTCACCTGCTGCTGTCACTAAAATAGAAGCATCACATTTTCGCGTAATAATAGCCGCATCAATCACGACACCGACAGGAGCAGTATCTACAATGATGTAGTCAAAATATTTACGCAAGGTTTCAAGCATTGTACTGAAATTCTTACTTTGAAGAAGAGCTGTCGGATTCGGTGACACAGAGCCAGCCTGAATCACAAAGAGATTTTCGATATTGGTATCACAAAGCCCTTGCGATAGGTCTGTAGTTCCTGATAGAAATTCTGTCAGACCTGTAATTTTATCCCTTGCTTTAAAGACACCTGACATAACAGAATTGCGGATATCTCCATCAATCAACAGCGTTTTGTAACCTGCACGCGCAAAAGCCCAAGCGATATTAGTGGAAGTCGTTGATTTTCCTTCTCCTGGTTTCACAGAAGTGATAGAAAATACTTTCAAATCATCTCCACTTAACTGTAGGTTCGTGCACAAAGCGTTATAATATTCCTCCGCCTTTTTTACAAGATCCAATTTTGCCTGTGAGATTTCTAACGTTGGCATAACTTCCTCCTATTTCATTTTATCCAAATCTGGAACGACCCCTAGAAGTGGAATTTGTAGTACATCTTCGACATCTTCAGGACGTTTCACACGGGTATCGAGTAACTCAATCAAAAGAACAGTAATTACTGTTACAACGACTCCTCCAAGAAAACCAAACAAGGTGTTGCGTCGAACATTTGGAGAAGAGGGAGTCGTAGCTGGTCGCGCTTCTTCAAGCGTCGTTACATCAGATACTCGCGTTACAGCGATGATCTTTTCTGCAGCAGCTTCTCGTAGAGAATTAGCGATGCGACTGGCTTCCTCTGGTTGTTTATCCTTGACAGAGATTGAGACGATACGAGTGTCAGCTGGCACAGTCACTTGAACTTTGCTGGCTAACGTTTTTGCTGTCATATCCAATTTCAAATTTGTCGCTACCTTTTCCAATACATCCTGCGAAAGGATAATCTCACGGTAGTCTTTTACCAGATAAGATCCTGCCTGCAAGTCCTGATTTGTCAGCCCCGGCTTATCTCCTTGATTGCGATTCACTACGTAAATACGCGTAGTACTCGTATATTCTGGCTTAACGATAAAAGTGCTATATGCAAAAGCTCCCGCCCCTGTCACAAGTGCCACTAATAAAATAATTAGCTTGCGTTTCCACAAGGTTTTTAATAATTGAAATACATCGATTTCTATCGTATTTTGTTCTTTCATCATTTCTCCTAAATTAGTTGATCCATTACAATTTTTCGAGGATTGTCTATAAAAAGTTCCTGAGCCTTCGCTTCTCCGTATTTTTTGGCAATAAGGCCATAGGCTTCTGCCATATGAGGAGGTCTACCGTCTAGATTGTGCATATCACTTGCAATGACATGAACCAAATCCTGCTCTAAAAAATACTGAGCTCTTTTTTTCATGAATTTATAACGTTCTCCAAAAAGTTTTGGTTTGAGGATGTGTGAACTATTTACTTGCGTGTAACAGCCCATATCGATCAGTTCTCGAACGCGTTTTTCATTATTTTCAAGAGCATCATAGCGCTCGATGTGGGCAATGACTGGAGTAATTCCCAACATCAAGATCTTGCTCAAGGCGCTATGAATATCGCGATAAGGGGTGTTCATACTAAACTCTATCAAGGCATAACGACTATCATTGAGGGTCGGAATCCGCTTTTTTTCCAGCTTATCCAGAACATCTGGTGTGTAGTAAATTTCAGCCCCGTAAGCAATGACCAAGTCACTCGCAACTTCCTTAGCTATTTCCCGAACCTGAAGAAAGTTTTCTGCTATCTTCTCTTCCGGAGTTTCAAACATGCCCTTGCGACGGTGAGAGGTAGAGACAATGGTTCGCACCCCCTGCCTGTAGGCTTCTATCAAGAGAGACTTGCTTTCCTCTCTTGACTTGGGACCATCATCTACATCAAAGACAATGTGCGAATGAATATCAATCATTTCATCTGCCCTCCAACACGTCTTGAATGGCAGTTTTGACAGATGCAAGGCTACTGTCGTCAATTTCCATCATATAGAGGTTACTATCTGGCATCGCATAAGAAGGAAGATCCATCCGTCCCGTACCTTTCAAGTCTTGCGAATTCACTTTGTAAGTTCCACCACTTTCTAACTGAGCATTGACCAAGTTCATCATGGTCTCAAGCGGCATGTTTGTTTGGATAGAATCTTGCAAACTATCAATAATCGTACTATAATTTTTCAGTGCTTCGGTCGACGTTAATTTTTGAAGGATAGCCACAATCACCTTTTGTTGATTGCGCCCACGGTCACGATCGCCATCTGCTAGGGAGTAGCGCTCACGAACAAAACCAAGAGCCTGTTCTGAATCAAGATGAACATTGCCCACAGGGAATTGAAACTTCCCGTGTAGAGCTGTAAATTCTTGATCATTATAAACATCTACCCCACCCAACAAATCAATCAATTTCAAAAACGAAGTGAAGTTCAATCGCACATAGTAATTGATATCCACTCCATAGAGATTTTCTAAGGTATGAATGGACGAATCAACTCCATAAATGCCCGCATGGGTCAATTTATCTTTTTGATTATTTCCACCGTCTGCGATTGGTACATAGGCATCACGTGGCGTTGTGGTCAAGAGGATTTTCTTGGTATCTCGATTGACAGTCATCAGGATATTGACGTCTGAACGTGACACTGAACTAATCGGGCCATAGGTATCAATTCCACTCACATAGATATTGAAAGACTGACTCTTTGAAGTTTTAGGAGCTTCTACTTTTTTAGTGAATCCCTTAGTATAAATCTTTTTTATCTTCGATGCGTAATCTGGATACTCTGACTCGATGATATTTTCAAAGACACTATTTAAGACAATGGCCTTGGTATCACCTGCAATCAGACTCTTGTAAGCCGCCAAGTAAGACGAACTCTGGTCGACCGTCAAATCGGTATTCTGACTTGACTTGATATCAGCTAGTAGTTTTTGAATATTTTCATTATCAGTCCCAGTCGGTGCTGTCACACTCGTCAGTTGCGTAACATTTCCAACCTCACTATCTGCTAAAACAGCAACACTGATAGAATATTCTGAGTAATTAGAAGTCGCATTTAAACGATTGGTCAGTCCAACAAACTGCTGTACTGCAAAAAGTGAAACAGAGCTGACAAGGATAGAGAGCACCAACAGAAAAATAGTAAATTTTTCAGCTTTTTTATAGATAATCAAGAGCAGCCCTACTAAGGCAACTAGTAGAACTAACGCAGTTGCCACTAGATTAAGATATCTAAAAGCAAGGATATTATATTTAAAAATCAAAAACAATAAAAAGCTAGCCAACAATAGATAAACAGTTAACAAGGCTATGTTAACGCTTCGCTTTACTTTTCCTGAGCGAGATCTCTTTGAACGTTTCGTCATGACACTCCCCTATACTATAATAATTAAAGTAATTATATCACAAAAGTAGGACAAATTCCATTCATTCCCACAATTCTCAGCGTTTTCATTCCTTTTTTCTTAGCTATATTTTGAAGTGACCGTTTTCATTATTTAGGACCTTGAGCAAACAAAAATAAGGTCCCTTGCAAGAGACCTTATTTAACTTTTTATTTGATATGATTTTCAAATTCTTTTTGGCTCTTTTCGATAGCCTTTTTACTCTCTTCTTCCCACTTAGTCTTGGCTTCATCAAATTGTTTCTTGGTAACAGTATCTTTTTGCAGTCTCATATACTTGTAGTTATTTCCATCGCCTTTGATTCCCACTAGAGAGTAGGCACGTGTAAATGGAGTTACTTTGGTTACAGAGGCCGTACCACCATTTGACATAGCAGACATGACTAGAGAATTGTCGATCATCCAAGCTTGAGCTTCAGCGTATTTTTCATAACGCTTAGCGACATCTTTGTTCTCAGCATCTGCTTCTTTCAGGAGTTGTGTATAGGTATCTAGTCCCAAACTCTTGATAAGCTCTTGGTCTTCTTTAGCATCAAGACCAAAAATCTTGAGATAGAAGCCAGTTTCAGCATTGAAGGGGTCTAGATAAGTTGATGGATCCTGGTAATCACCAACCCAACCATCAAAGTTTAGGTCGTAGTCGCGAGCTGCTGGATTGGGTGCTAGAAATGCGACATTTCCAAAGTCATCTGTCGAAAGCTGTTGAACATCAATGACGATATTGTCAGAACCTAGTACTGTTTCAAGGGTTTGTTTAAGCGAATTCATTCCAGAAACTGCATTTTTATTGGTTTGATCTACTGGGACGTCCAAATGAATAGGGAAGGTCACCCCTTGAGCTTCCAATTCCTTTTTGGCTTCCGCAAATTTTGCTTGGGCCTTTTCCTTGTTGAAGTAAGCATCTTGAGCATCTGCCAAATTGATACCTGACCACTCAGTTCCATAGTTTACAAGTTTAGAAGCCGTTACTTCTCCAAAGGTCTTATCTCCCACCTGGACAAATGTTGGGGGAACCAGAGTATTACGAAGGGTTTTGCTCGCCGCTTCTTCTCCATTAGATTGGGCAGAGTAAGTCGTACGATCGATAGCAAAGTTAAGCGCCTGACGGAAGTTTTTATTTAAAATCGCTGTTTGCGTTGAGTTCTTTTGTTGATCTGATGTTTTTGCAGTATGGTTATAGGCTTTACGGTTAACGTTAAAGTTGAAGTACCAAGAAGTCTTGTCCTGCAAGCTATAAACGATATTGTCTTGGTATTTTTCTTTCGTATTGGCATAGCTCGAGCTATTTGGATAGACTCCCGCAAGTGAGTAGGCACCACTTTCAAAGTTTCGAATCGTCATCTCCTGATCTGACCCATCAAAGTAGGCTAACTTAACTTTTTCAATGGTGACTTTATCATGGTCATAGTAGTGTGGATTCTTCACATATTCGATTGAAGATTTTGATGTAAAATCTTTTAACAAATATGGACCATTATAAAGGATACTGTCTGGTGTCAAGGTTCCAAAATCTTTATCCTTTGATTTCAAGAACTCTTCGTTGACTGGGAAAAGGATACTATTGGTTGTTTTTGAATTCCAGTAAGGCTCTGGCCGAGTTAAAGTGTACTCGACTGTGTAATCATCCAATGCTTTGACACCAACAGTTGAAAAGTCATTAGTCACACCCGTCACATAGTCATTCAATCCCTTGATAGAGTTCTGGATGAGATCCATGGCTTGCCCTTTGTTGTCAGCGGCATATTTGATCCCAGCGACAAAATCCTGAGCTTTGACTGAAGCATATTCCTCACCATCAGCCGTATACCACTTGGCATCTCTTCTGAGTTTGTAGGTATAGGTCAAACCATCTGCTGAAACAGACCAATCTTCAGCTAGAGCTGGCGTTAGATTGCCATAGCTATCATTTTCCAGCAAACCATCTACGAGATTGGTAATAACGGCAGTGTTATCCGCATAATAATCTAGAAGATAGTTAAAAGTTGTCGGATTCGCATTAAATGTTGATGAATAAGTGCTAGTATCTGTGTTGGACTGTCCACATGCAGAGAGCATAATCCCTGTCGCTAAGACAAGACCTGTCCCGATTAGTCTTTTTTTCATTTTGATCATCATCCACTCCTTTATGTCACTTTTTATAACATAGGCATATTTTATCAAATTTATCTTAAATTGTAAAGTTTATGGTTTTCCAGCAAATGATTAACCTACACTAGCATTGACAGCTCTAGAATAAAATTAGCCACTGAGTGTACAAAAATAAATAGGCAACCAGTTTGGTTCTCAAGAATCTTTTTGGACTGATGGAAAATGAAATCCAAGATATCCCCCCTTTTCAAACCTTCCTAAAAGATGAAATTAAGATTAGCAACATCTTCGATCGCCTAATTCTAATGTAAAACTATAAAAAGTCACCAAACGCTATTCCTTTGATTTCCGTGACTTTCATAAGTTTAAGAAACAGATCTTTGTCTCTCTGAATAAAAACAGAGAGGACAGTCGCTGTCCTCTCCAAATCTTAGCTAACATCAATCCGCCACAATTAACAAAGAGCTTGATGAAGTTAGAAATTTATTTTATTTGTAATTATAAGCCCAGTAGTAGTCTCCATTTCCACTAACTACTGCCGCTACAGCTCCTTCTGTCGCATTTGGATCCAAAAGCAATTCTCTCAAACCGCCATTTGCCCATTTCTTGACAACGGCAGCTGCATCTTGATCACGACGACCAACAAAACCTGAGCTATCGTATTGGCGAGAGATCTGGTTTGCTTTTGGTAGAGCTTGATTTTGATAAATCTCATCTGACCAAGTCAATTCTTTCAAACCTTGTTCCTTACGAATTTCATTGATTCCAGCGAATGCTTCTTTGGCCTTTTCCATATAGTAATAATTCGTATCATCCGTCGCAGCAACGCGGAAGACAAATTTCACATAACCAAATTCTACATCGCGGTATTTTTCTTCATCCACTCCACTCTTGAGGTTGGCGACTAAAACATAATCTCTAGCCCAAGGATCATTTTTGGTTTTCTCAAAGATATCCTCATCTTCAATTTCCCAAGTGACCTTTGCATCCCAACCCGCGTTATCTAAAAACTTAGGATTTAGTTTTTCGATCACATAGTTTTTGAATTCCTCGACATTTTGGAAAGGAAGTGCTTGTCCTGCTTTGGCAGTTTCGACCAGATTAGTCGAATACAGTTTCACGCTAGAGTTTTGATCACTATAGCTATATTCATCGTCTACGGAATTTGAGTGCAAGTTCGGATCCAGCGCTGGATCTGTTGGATCTGTCATTCCATGCAACTTCCATGCATCCTCCATCCACTTCCAGTAAGCTGTGTAACCTGTAACTTCGTCGTTTGATTCAATATAGTAATAGTGATTAGTACCATCAAATGCATAGTTTGGATCACCCTCCAGGATCTTATCACCTGGTTTTCCTGGCGGAATGACTAATTTGGGTTGGTTTCCATTTGGAGCCCATAATAAGTGCTCTAAACCTGGTGCTGGTTTTTCAACATACGGAGGAATCTGATTTTCACTCGGTTCATCTGTTGTTGTCAAACCTGGAGTCTCTGGGCCAGAGGGATTGGTTGAATTATCTGGTTTTGGTGCAAAAGGATCCAACTCGCCATCCGCTCCATTGAATGGGGGATTCTCTGGAAGTTCGATTGTTCCCGAGTCAAAAGGAGCATATTCACTATCCGCACCTCCGTAAGACGGAGTCTCTGGAAACTCAATAGTACCTGATTCAAAAGGATTAAATTCCCCGTCAGCTCCATTGAATGGGGGATTCTCTGGAAGTTCGATTGTTCCCAAGTCAAAAGGAGCATATTCACTATCCGCACCTCCGTAAGACGGAGTCTCTGGAAACTCAATAGTACCTGATTCAAAAGGATTAAATTCCTCATCCGCTCCATTGAATGGGGGATTTTCTGGGAGTTCCACCCTACCTGGATTTTCTAATTCTTTTTGATTATCCGCAGATTTCTTGACAAACACCCACCGACCGTTTTGGTAGTAGTAATAATCTCCATTTTCTAATACATAGTAATGGTAGCCATTCTCGTAACGATAGTGGTTATCATTTACTAAGTTGTTCGTTGAAGAATTGTTGTCACGATTGTTTGTCAGTGGTTTCCACTCACCATCACGGTAAATATAGTAACTACCATCACTCATACGATAGTAGTAGCTGCCATTCCAGTAGAAATAGCGACCGCTATCTGGCTGTCGGTAGTTATATCGATTCCAATAATTATAGTCATAACCCCAATCATCAAAATCATAGTCCCAACTATGACGGGAATCCCAACGATAATCTGCATGAACCGTTGGTGTTACAGAAGCTGAAACTGCAACTGCTGTCGCCAGAGCCGCTCCCGCCAAAAGACCATATTTTCTATTCATTTTAAATTAAACCTCCAAAAAAGAATCGCTGGTCATAACGTTCGGAAAACTTTTGTGCACTATTCGTTTTTCGGACTATAAACAAGGAATATATTTTATAAAATATAAATTGGACTTATTGAACACTTTTTTATATTTATTGCGTCCAATAATAATTATTGCACTTTCATAATTTAAAATCAAAAAAATAACATAGTTACTATTATTTTTAAAAAACAGTATTTTTAGTTGTTAAAATAAGCATTTTATAGTTTTAAGCCTAAAACTATAAAATACTAGACACTTACTTAGGAATTATTTTAAATTCATTCATACTGAATAAATATTCTCAAAGTGATTTGCCATATAAATATTAAAGTTCGTTTTTTTGAGGTTTCTACTCGCTCTATTTCACAATACACTAGAATTATCTTCAAGAAGCATCGTTTTAAGTGTTACAACCATTCAAAAGCTAATTAAAGAACTTTTATAACCGTGATCTGCTTATCAGTTTTTCATTTCAACTTCAATTGGCATTCAAGAACTGCTTTTACGACAACTGGTGTCTCAAAATCAGAAAAAGGAAGTACAGATTTTCTGCAACTTCCTTTTCTTTTATAGGCTATTTGACGTGTTTTTCTAGCTCTTTTTGGTATTTGGCATTTGTTTCAATCTTTTCTTTCTGCCATTTCTTGAGAGCTTCTTCGTATTCTTTTGTAGTCACGACATCCTTTTGCAGCTCCAAACCTTTGAATACAAACGGGTCTCCCTTGATTCCGACTTGTGAGTATGCTTTTGAGAATGGTACAGTTCGGCTAACAGTTGGAGAGCCACCCGAAGAGGCAACTGGGATCAAGAGCGAACTATCCGATACCCAAGCTTGAGCTTTAGCGTATTTTTCGTAACGCTTATTGAGGTCGCTGGTTTCAGCTGCAGCATCATCCAAGAGTTTCTTGTATTCGTCTAGACCAACTTGAGCCATCACTTCTGGATCTTTTCCGCGAGTAATTCCCAAGTGTTTAAGGGCAGAACCCTTCTTAGCATCAAGGATGTTGAGGTAGGTAGCTGGGTCTTGATAGTCAGGTCCCCAACCAGTTCCGTTCAAGTCATAGTCTTTTTGAGATGGCACCTTGGCTTGAGACGTAATGCTCATTTTCTCATTATCTGTCATTTGAAGGACATCGACAATGACATTCTCCGTACCAAGTGATGATTCGATAGACTGCTTGAGTGAGTTGGTTTGTTGAACCGCGATTACATCTGTTTGTTCAACTGGAACATCCAAACGGATTGGGAAGGTCACACCCTTAGCCTGCAATTCTGCCTTAGCCTTTGCAAAGGCTGCCTTGGCTTTTTCAGGACTGTATAGCGTATCCTTACCATCAGTAAGGGCTACATCTTTCCATTGGTCTCCATAAGAAACCAGCTCTGCCTGTGCCAACTCTCCAAATGTCTTTTCACCTACTTGAACGTAATCATGAGGTACTAGGCTGTTACGGATAATTTTGTCCGCACCTTCTTCACCATTCAACTGAGCAGTGTAAGAGTGACGGTCAAGGGCAAAGTTCAGCGCCTGACGGAAGTTCTTGTTAAGAAGAGCTTCTTTCGTTGATGTTTTTTGAGCTTCGTCTGTTTTGGCTGTTTTATTGTAAGACTGGCGGTTTACGTTAACCGTGAGGTAGTAGCTTGTCGCTTCTTGTGGACTGTAGACAATCTTATCGCCGTACTCTTTCTTAGTTGACTCAAAGTTTGAGCTTGTTGGGAAGAGACGGGCTGTTGTATAAGCACCTTGTGTAAAGCTGCGAATCAAAGATTCTTGGTCTGATCCATCGTAGAAGGTTAGTTTAATATTGTCAATCTTAACATTGTCCTTATCCCAGTAATTTGGATTCTTTTCATATTCAATGACTGATTTTGAAGTCAATGATTTCAAAAGGTAAGGGCCGTTATAAAGAATACTTGATGGTGTTGGTGCACCGTAGTCGCTCCCTTTAGAATTCAAGAATTCTTCATTAACTGGAAGCATGGTTGCAGTTGTGACTTTAGAGTTCCAGAAGCTTTCTGGTTTATTAAGCGTATATTCAACCGTGTAATCGTCAACAGCCTTGACTCCTACAGTAGAAAAGTCATTGCTTTCACCACTGATGTAAGCAGCCAAACCTTTGATAGAGTCTTGAAGGAGGGATAAGCCGTCTGATTTGCCGTCAGCTGCGTGTTTTAGACCAGTAACAAAGTCCTGAGCCTTGACTTCAGCATACTCTTCTCCCTCAGAAGTATACCATTTTACACCCTTACGAAGTTTGTAGGTATAAGTCAAGCCATCTTTAGAAACGGACCAGTCTTCTGCAAGCGACGGAATCAAGTTTCCGTATTTATCGTTTTCCAAGAGGCCATCGACAACGTTCGCTATAACGTCAGAAGTTGAGCTCTTGCTCGTCACACTGTAGTCCAAAGATGATGGATCTATTGCATAGACATAAGAAAATGTCTTGGGAGCATCAGACTTCTTTTCGCTTTGCCCACAAGCGGTTAACAGAAGGGCCGCACTCAAGACAGCACCTGCTCCTAAGAGCCACTTTTTCGATTTCATAAGTAATCTCCTTAAAGATAGTGTTTTCACCATTATACCCTATTTTTTCATAAAAGCAAGGACTTTCGCCAGATTTTTTAGAAAATTCTAACACATATTTTTTAAAGATTTTTCTACATAATTTTTAGTAAAAGAACCTCAAGCATCAAAGACTTGAGGTTCACTTATTTTAATCCGTTAGTTCCACACAGAAAGCATCCCATGGCGCCAAAGCCTGTTTCTCAACTGCTTCTTGAGCCATAGTATTTTCAATCAAGACAGATTTCACTTTTCCTTCTACTGCAAAGTTTTGTTTTTCATTGGACAAGTTAGCCACAACTAGAAAACGACGGTCACCATCCTTACGGATATAAGCAAAGATCTTATCAGCCGTATCAAGCAACTCAAAGTCAGCTCGAATCAACCAGCTGTTCTCTTTACGGATTTGAACGAGTTTTTGATAAGTATAGAAAATAGAATCTGGATTTGCCAGCGCTTCTTGAACGTTGATTGCTTGATAGTTTGGATTGACTGCCAACCAAGGTTGACCTGTCGAGAAACCAGCATTTTTGCTCTCGTCCCATTGCATCGGGGTACGGGCATTATCACGACCGATGACACGGATACTGTCCATGATTTCCTCTATAGAAACACCTTTTTCAAGAGCTTCACGCGCATAGTTGAGGGATTCAATATCTTCTACTTGCTCCAGTGTTTCAAACGGATAGTTGGTCATCCCAATCTCTTCACCTTGGTAGATATAAGGTGTACCTCTCATAAGATGAAGCAAGATTGCAAAGGCTTTGGCAGATTTTTCGCGGTATTCTTGGTCATTTCCCCAGATTGAGACGATACGAGGAAGGTCATGATTGTTCCAGAAGAGCGAATTCCAGCCATCTTCAACTCCTAACTCTGTCTGCCATTTGTTGAAAATCTCTTTTAACTTAGCAATATTCAGCTCTTTTTGATAGTGCCATTTAGGCTGACCTTCCTGATACTGAAGACAGATATGCTCAAACTGGAAGACCATAGACAATTCTTGCCCCTTTGGATCAGAGTAGAGCTTGGCAATCTCTGGCGTTGCTCCCCAGGTTTCCCCTACTGTCAAGAGATCCAGATCTCCAAAGGTTGCCTGATTCATTTCCTTGAGATAAGGGTGAAGCATAGGACCATTATTAACTACCTTCTCGTCAGGAATTTTCCCAATCATGTCAATAACATCCATACGGAAACCACCAATGCCTTTATCAATCCAAAAGTTCATCATATCATAAATTTTCTGACGAAGTTTTTCATTTTCCCAGTTGAGATCGGGCTGTTTCTTACTGAAAAAGTGAAGATAGTATTGACCTGACTTTTCATCGTATTCCCAAGCAGACCCACTAAAGATAGAATCCAGATCATTGGGTTCATCCCGCCAGATATAGTAGTCTCGTTCAGGGCTGTCAGGATTTTCACAGGCCTCGACAAACCAAGCATGCTCATCTGAAGTATGATTGACCACCAAGTCCATGATGATACGAATATCACGTTTCTTAGCTTCCGCGATCAGTTGGTCCATATCCTCCATGGTCCCAAAAATAGCCGCAATCGCTTGATAATCAGCAATATCATAGCCATTATCATCCATAGGACTATCATAAACGGGAGAAAGCCAAATCGCTGTAATCCCTAACTTAGCTAGATAATCTAACTTACTGGTAATACCTGGCAAATCGCCAATTCCATCTCCGTTGCTATCCATAAAGCTCTTAGGATAAACTTGATAGACTACGGCATTGTGCCACCATTTTTCTTGCATCTTCTTACCTCATTATTTTCATAATCTACAGTCTATGATAGCGCTTTTTGAAACTTTGTGCAAGCGTTTGCTTAATCTTTTTGATTCCTTTTTTAACTCCATAGTTTCCTAACTGCCAATTTTTTATTATAATAGAGGTCAGAGGTAAAAAAATGAAAAAACAAGCTTTTAGTTCTGAACAATATTTGAATCTACAACGCGACCACATTTTGGAGCGCATTAACCAATTTGACGGCAAACTCTATTTGGAGTTTGGTGGCAAAATGCTAGAAGATTTCCACGCTGCTCGTGTTCTTCCTGGTTATGAGCCTGACAACAAAATCAAGCTCTTGCAAGAGTTGAAAGAGCAAGTTGAGGTTGTGATTGCCATTAACGCTAGCAACATCGAACATTCCAAAGCACGTGGTGACTTGGGCATTTCTTATGACCAAGAAGTTCTTCGTCTGATTGACAAATTCAATGAATTAGGCATTTTTGTTGGCTCCGTTGTCATCACACAGTACGCTGGTCAACCAGCTGCAGATGCCTTCCGCAACCAACTTGAGAAAAACGGAATTGATTCTTATCTTCATTATCCAATCAAAGGATATCCGACAGATATGGACCACATTATTTCTCCTGAAGGTATGGGGAAAAATGACTACATCAAAACCAGTCGCAACTTGATCGTCGTAACTGCTCCTGGACCTGGTTCTGGAAAATTGGCAACTTGTATGTCCAACATGTACCACGACCAAATCAATGGTATCAAGTCTGGTTACGCTAAGTTTGAAACCTTCCCAGTTTGGAATCTTCCCCTTCATCACCCAGTCAACTTGGCCTACGAGGCTGCCACAGCTGACCTTGATGATGTCAACATGATTGACCCCTTCCATCTCCAAACCTACGGAGAAACCACTGTCAACTACAACCGTGATATCGAGATTTTCCCAGTGCTCAAGCGCATGTTAGAACGTATCCTTGGTGAATCTCCATACGCTTCACCGACAGACATGGGTGTCAACATGGTTGGCTTCGCTATTACGGATAATGAATCTGCTATCGAAGCTTCAAAACAAGAAATTATCCGACGCTACTATCAAACCGTTCTTGACTTTAAGGCTGAAAAAGTTAGCGAAGCTGCTGTTAAGAAAATTGAACTTCTCATGAACGACCTCGGCATCACACCTGCAGACCGCAAGGTTGCTGTTGCTGCACGCCAAAAAGCTGAAGAAACTGGTGGTCCTGCCCTAGCTCTTGAATTGCCAACTGGGGAAATTGTCACTGGTAAGAACTCAGAACTCTTTGGTCCTACAGCCGCTGCTCTTATCAACGCTATCAAGAAATCAGCTGACATCGCTAAAGAAGTAAAACTCATCGAACCTGAACTTGTCAAACCGATCCAAGGTCTTAAAATCGATCATCTGGGTAGCCGCAATCCACGCCTTCATTCAAATGAAATCCTGATTGCACTAGCTATCACAGCTACGGAAAATCCTGACGCTGCCCGCGCTATGGAAGAACTTGGCAACCTCAAAGGAAGCGAAGCCCACTCAACCATCATCCTGACCGATGAAGACAAGAATGTCCTACGGAAATTGGGTATCAACGTAACCTTTGACCCTTACTACCAATACGATCGCTTGTATCGCAAATAAATAAACAAGGCTGGACAAAAACTCCATTTGAGAGGAAAATCCAGTAAATCTTTACATAATAAAAAAAATCAAACGCATAATATCAAGTCTTTTGGACACTTGGTATTATGCGTTTTTATGATTTTCCATTCTCATTTATTTCAATGAAATTGTCAACTCGACAGAGGCTCCTCCTTGGTCTAGATTGAGCAGGGTCAGACGACCACCGTGCAAGAGAGCTACTTGCTTAGAAAAGGCTAAGCCGATTCCATGATGGGGATTAGCTGAATTGCGGCTTTGGTCACTCTGATAAAAGAGCTGTTCCGCTCCCAGCAGCATCTCCTCTGAAAATGCAGGGCCATTGTTCCAGATAGCAAAAACCAACTGGTCCTGCTGCACTGATACCGTCAGCTTCACTTCCTTTTGGTCCTGATTAGCATGTTCAAGCGCATTCAGTAAGATATTGAGCAAAGCCCGCTTGAGATAGTCCAAATGAATTGACAAAATCAGACTAAGCTCACAATCTTCTTGGAGGTAGAAACGATGGCTTTCCTGTTTGCTGAACAGTGCCCAATCATCCTGTAGATAAGCCAAAAAGTCCCCTAAGGAAAGCTGAATGAACTGATTAGAATCAATCTGAAAAGTCTTAGCGTAATCAATCAAAGAGCCACAATACTCTTCCATCTTGTGACTAGCCTGCAAAATCTCAGCAGCATAGTCTGCCTGTGGATGGCCCAACTGCGCCAATTCCAAGAGCTCAGCGTTCCCTTTAATCACAGTTAGGGGCGTCTTCAAATCGTGCGATGTCGCTGATAGCTGTAAAATCAACTCCTGATTATGCTGCTGCTCTCTTTCTAGAAGACGAGCATTTTCTTGGTGGCTGCTCCGTAAATCGCTATAAACTTCTAGCATTTCCTCAATCCGAAAAAGCTGACTTTGATTTTCTTCTAAAAGCTTCTCGCTCGTTAGCATTTTTATTTCCCTGTCGATTTTTCGGAGCAATTTCAAAATATGATAAAAAGTAATCAGCAGCAAGCTCCCTGCCCAAAAGAACAAGGTAAAAAGGGCATAATCGCTGCCTTGTGTAAATTCATAACCTATAAGCACAAAAATCAAAACATGAAAAAAGACGATTTTTAAACTGGTTGTCCAGACTAGGCTTTTGAAATTTCGGGTTCTAATTGCCATCTATAGCCTACTCCTCTCACTGTTGCGATTGCTTGCAGCCCTTCTTGTTTGCATTTTTGACGAATCTGATATACGTATTCTGAGATGGAACGAAGCTGTGTTTCTGAACTTTCTGGGTAAAGCAAGGTATGCAGGCGTTCAGCTGAAAAGGTCTGCTTGGGATTGCTAGCTAGTAAATGCAGCAACTTAAACTCTCGCTCTGAAAATTTCAAGACTTTACCAAAACAGGCAACTTCATAGCGCTCTGGATAAAATTGGCAAGAAGCAATTTCAGAATAGCGCTCCTCACGTCTTTCCTCCCGCCGAAGATGCGCTCTGACACGCGCCAGCAATTCTTTGGTCCCAAAAGGTTTGACAATATAGTCATCTGCTCCGCGAAAGAGCCCTTCCACCTTGTCCGCCTCCAATTCCTTAGCCGTCAGAAAGATGATCGGACACGAAAGATGCGGACGAATGTAGGAACACAGCTCAAAACCATTGACAGGCTCCATCATCACATCCAGCAGAATCAAGTCATATCCGACAAAATGTGTCAGCTCTAGCTCTTCTATCCGATCAAGCGTCGTCACATCATAAGCGTCGAGCTCTAGGACGTTTCTCACCAGCTTTAAAATGCTCCGGTCGTCATCAACCACCAAAATACGATACTGTCTCATGAGTTCCATTATAGCATACCTCTAGCGAACATCTCGTTTCAAGGTTAAGAATATAGCAGAGCTCCAAACCAAAGCTAGCCAGAACAGCTGTATTACCAGCCCTGATAGATCTATTGAATGCTGAAGGCTTTCATACTCAAAAAGATTTAGTGTAGCCAGATCGGGCAGGTATTTTGCTTCTTTGATGAAAGTTGCCAATAAACGGCTGAGACCAATCAAGAGAGGAAAGAGCACCGATACCGGCACAACCCAAGATTGAAAGAGCAAAGCGAGGCCAGCAGCTAAAAAAGCCAGAAAAAGATTGCTGAGAAGACCAAAAGAGCTGTAATAGAGGAAGTTCCCCAGCAAGGACCAGCTAAAGGCTAGGTCAAAACGAGCCAGCATAACAAGGAAACAGCTGCCTATCATCACACTGTAGAGAACCAAGAGCAGCAAGAACAGAAAAAGGATTTTCCCAGCCAACCAAGCCTTTCTATTTGATACGGTTAGAAAATTCGTTCGCATCCCAGACTTGACAAACTCCTGGGCAAAATAGAGGGAAGTAAAGATGACGATGACAGGCTGCGCTAAATAGAGAGCATGCAAAGCCTCGCTCAGAGCTTTCGTCTGGCCAACTGCTGTCTGACTATAGTCAAGATTCATCAGAAAAAAAGGAACAGCCACCAGAGCCACCAAGGCTGCACCAAGAGCGAGATAGTAAGAACGGAACTTAATCCATTCACTTTTAAGTAGAGCTTTTATCATCAGTATCGCCCTCCTAAATCCGTCTTCAAAAAGCGCAGAGAGGTCATGCCACCAGTGACTAGTATCCATGCGCCAAGTATCAAGAGCCCTTGCAAGGGATTGTTGGCATATTGGGAAGTTGGCGTTGCAGCAAACAACTCTCCTGCGGGCTGTGGCAAATAAGCTCCCCAACTCATGTGAGCTGCCAGATAGTTTCCCAGATTATAGATCTGTGGTACGAGAAAAAGCAGAGGAACTAGCATGGTCCGAGCCAATAAACCTAACAAAAACGAAAGGATTCCCAATAAGGTCAGAGATAAGGTTTTCCACAAAATCAAACTCCAAGCTGCCTGATTGAGCAGAATCGGATCAAGTCCTTCCTTTCCTAAAGCCAGATGCATGACCATATAACTAAAGTAAATCGATAAAAAGCTAGTGGCAAGAGAAAAGCAAGTGAAGGTCATGAGTTTTCCGACAAGCAGCTTCAGACGGTTATTACAGGATAAAAGACTGGTTCTCAAGCTATGAGACTGAAATTCCATAGCTCCCAAAATTCCAGCTAAGATGACCAAAACCATGCCCGCCATAGAGGCCCCGTTGAGACCCAGATATTCCAGCGGATCAATGGCTTCTGCCAGACCGGGAACCATCTCAGGGGTGGCATCCAAGCCAATAGATAAATACTGTCGGCCCTCCAGCCAGGATACAGCAGGCACCAAGAGCAGCATGAATGCCATACTCACTTTGAAAGCCTTGGTTGAGCAAATTTTCAACCATTCTGAATGCAATAAGGACATCGTTTCTTTCATCTTAAACCTCCTCTGTCAAATCAAAGAAGAGATCTTCTAGACTGTCTGAATCTTGCAGTACCTCTTCCAATTGTCCCTGCTCAATAATTCGCCCATGATGAATCAAGACGACATCATCTGTCACCATTTGCACCTCTGATAGGATATGAGAAGATAGAAGTACCGTTTTCCCTAAATCAGCCTGCTGACGGATGAACTTTCTAAACCACTTGATCCCACTTGGATCCAGTCCATTGGTCGGCTCATCTAATATAAGAAACTGAGGATCACCCAGCAAAGCTGCAGCCAAACCCAAGCGTTGACCTTCCCCCAGAGACAGGCTTGACAAGAGGTCCTTCCTCTTATGAGCGATTCCAGTCATCTCCAAAACCTCATCAATCCGAGACTTGGGAATAGCATTACTCGCCGCAATAATCCTCAAGTGGTCATAGACCTTTCGATTTGACAGACCGCCAATACCGTCAAAGGCTGCACCTACCGTTCTGAGCGGGTAGGTCATTGACTGATAGGTTTGCCCATCAAAAGTCGCAGTCCCTGCTGTCGCCCGATCTAATCCCAAGAGAATCCTCAAGGTCGAACTTTTCCCTGCACCATTTGGACCCAGAAAAGCTGTAATCCGCCCGCTTCTAGCTGTAAAAGAAATATCTTCCAAAATCTGCTTACTGCCATGTTTTTTGCAGACTCCTTCTATTTTCACCATATGTTCCATATTGAACTCCTTTATCTTTATTTTCTCCAGTATACCCAATCTAGTTCAGAATTAGTTCAGAGATTAAGCAGAAATTCTAAAAGTTGACTCCACCTTTCAAAAGTCGCTCTAGCTTCATTAGAAAGAACTCAGTTTTTCTTTATAATTCTGCGGGTTTTGTATGGAGACTTTGTTATAACGCTAGTCTCAAAAAGTCATTTATTAAACTCCATCAAGAGCAGGCTTTATGATATAATGAAAGAAGAAAACTGAAAGGATTTACCATGTCAAAAGAAGTTATTGTTGAAAGTTTTGAACTTGACCACACTATTGTTAAAGCACCATATGTTCGCTTGATTGGGGAAGAAACAGGACCAAAGGGAGACATCATCTCTAACTTTGATATTCGCTTGGTACAGCCAAACGAGGACTCTATCCCTACTGCTGGCCTTCACACTATCGAGCACCTCTTGGCCAAACTCATCCGTACCCGCATTGACGGCATGATTGACTGTTCGCCATTTGGTTGCCGTACCGGTTTCCATATGATTATGTGGGGACGTCACACCAGTGCTGAGATTGCAGCTGTTATTAAGGATTCGCTCAAGGAAATCGCTGAAACCACTACTTGGGAAGATGTCCCTGGAACAACCATCGAATCTTGCGGAAACTACAAAGACCACAGCCTCTTTTCTGCTAAAGAATGGGCAAAACTCATCTTGGAACAAGGAATATCAGATGATGCCTTTGAGCGTCATGTCATCTAAACAAATATAGGAACCAGCTTATTAGCTAGTTCCTTATTTTTTTCTCAAAATCTTGAGTTAGGCTTTTTCACGAATGACCAAAACACCATCTTCCATATCTGCTTCCAGATGTTTAGCATCTAAATGATCCAAGTGGAAGTCTGTCACCTTATCACGAATTTGTTGTTCAACCACACGGCGGAGCGGACGAACACCCATAACTTCATCATAGCCTTCTTCTGTGATAAAGTCCTTAGCTGCTTGACTAACTTCCAAATCAATGTCTTTCTTAGCCAAGGTTTGGTTGACTTCCGCCAACATCAAGTCCACAATCTTAGAAAGGTCTTCCTTATTCAAGTGTGAGAACTCGATAACTGCGTTAAAGCGGTTAAGGAATTCTGGACGGAAGAATGGTTTCAAACGATCCATCAATTCTGGTTTATCTGCATCTTCTGTCAAGTTAGCTTCATAGCCAAATCCAGCATTTGATGTCGCGATAATGACAGTGTTCTTAAAGTTCACTGTATTTCCTTGACCATCAGTCAAACGACCGTCATCCAATACTTGGAGGAGAAGGGTGATTACTTGAGGATCAGCCTTTTCAATTTCGTCCAAGAGAATGATAGAGTAAGGATTGCGACGAACACGTTCTGTCAAGGTATTGCTATTGTCATCATACCCAACATAACCAGCTGTTGTACCAATTAGCTTAGATACGGCTGTGCGGTCACTGTATTCAGACATATCCAAACGGATAATCGCATCCTTCGTTCCAAACATATCGAGCGCTAATTGCTTAGCAAGTTCTGTCTTACCAACCCCAGTTGGACCTACAAAGAGGAAGCTACCGATTGGGCGATTGCCTTCATCAAAACCAGCACGGTTACGACGGATAGCACGAGCTACAGCTTCAACCGCCTTGTCTTGGCCGATAACCTTGTGTTCCAAGCGATGAGCCATATCTTTCAAACGTTCGATGTCTGACGCTCCCATTTGTGACACTGGAATACCTGTCATTCGCTCTACAGACTCAGCCACATCGTTGATGCTTGCAGTCACTTTCATGTCTTCTGTGTGGTTTTCGACTTTTTTCTCTAATTCTGCAATACGTGTTTTAGCATTGAGAGCTGCTTCAAAGTCTTCTGCCTCAACTGCTTTTTCTTGCTTGTCTTTTTCTGCTTCAATTTCCCGTTCAACAGCATGAACATCTGTTACAGGATGTTGAGCTGCCAAGTGAGCTGCCGTTACATCGACAAGGTCGATAGCCTTATCTGGCAAGCTACGTTGAGGAATGTATTGGATAGAATAATCAACTGCTGCTTTCAAGACTTCGTCTGGCAAGATGACATTGTGGTGTTGTTGATAGAGGTCACGAATCCCTTGAAGGATTTTAAAGGTATCCTCTGCTGAAGGAGCATTGACCTTGACTTCGTTGAAACGACGAGCAAGAGCTGCATTTTTCAAGATAGTGTTACGGTATTCATCTTGAGTTGTCGCTCCAATAACGGTCAACTCACCACGAGAGAGAGCTGGCTTGAGAATATCTGCAAGACCTTTAGAACCACTATCTCCACCAGTGCTACCAGCACCGAGAATTTGATGAATTTCATCAAAGAAGAGAATAATATTCCCTGCTTCTTTCACTTCATTGACTAGGTTTTGGACGTTTTCTTCAAAGCTACCACGGTATTGAGTACCAGCCTCAAGACCTGAGATATCAATAGAAATGATTTCCTTGTTCTTGATGGCAGCCGGAACATCTCCATTCACAATCGCTTGTGCTAGACCTTCGACAACGGCTGTCTTACCAACACCTGCATCTCCGACTAGAACAGGATTATTTTTCGTACGACGGGATAGGATTTCAGATGTTTCTTGAATTTCCTTGTTTCGTCCGATAACAGGATCCAATTTGCCCTCGCGAGCTTCTGCTGTCAAGTTACGACCTAGTTTAGCAAGGACACCGTCTTGTTTCATACCTGAAGCGTGTTGTTGCATTTGTCCATCAACTTCTGCATTTCCTGGCAATTGACCAGTTGCACGATAATGAGCAAATTCCTCAGGTGTCACTTCACGTCCATTAATCAAGTAGCGACGATTTTCAGAACTATATCCTCGCATACCACCCATCAATTGGTTAAATAAATCATCCATGTTATTAAAGTTGTTAAAGTTGTTGTTCATATTCTTTACCTCATTTATTGTTAATTATTTGCGATCTCTGATATTGACTATCTTTGACCTTTGTTTTAAAAATTTTAGACTAGCTAACTCGCTACTCTACGTATAATTTCCGGTTTTTCTTTCTTAAATAAGCCTTCTATCATCTTCTTTTCAAAGTCTGTTAGATTTAACATAGGCCTCACCCCTTTCTAGGGTATCTATCGTACATTTTCAAGAAATAGAATCATTGAAAATGAAGTTTTCTAAGGAAGTCATTTTCCTTATGTTTCTACTATATCACATTGGTCAGTAAAAGTCAATAACTTTTTGACCAAATTTGACTATTTTTAAAATTTTTTAAGCACACAAAAAGCCAGTCATATCGACTGGCTTTTCTCTATTCCAATTGAATCTTAGCTCAATGCATCATCCATTGAAAGAACTTCGTGGAAGACACGTTGTGTCAATTCAGTTTTTTGTTCTGGAGTGAGGTATTTAGTGTTTACACAGTATCCAGAGATACGTACGATAACGTCTTCACCTGACATGATCTTTTCGTAAACATCGTTCAAGTCCATAACGTTCAAGTTAACGTGTTGTCCACCGTTTTCGAAGTAACCATCAAGGATTGTTACCAAGTTGTCCACTTGTTCGTCACGAGTCTTACCAAGAGCGCGAGGTGAAACTTGAGTTGTCAATGAGATACCGTCAGCTGCATAACCAAAGTCAAGGCTAGCAAGTGAGTTCAAGTTTTGCAACCATCCACCTTTAGCTTTGTTAGATGGGTTAGCACCTGGTGAGAAGAATTCAAGTTTAGACAAGTTCACAGAACCATCTTCGTTGAGGTATACACCTTTGTGGACTGGTGAGTTACCAGTTTGTTTAGAGTAAGCAACGTTAGATGTGATTGTCAAAAGTGATACTGTAGCTTCTGCGTCTTTGTAAAGTTTGTGGCTACGTAAACGAGTTGTGTAAGCTTCGATCAACCATTCTGCCAATTCGTTTGAACGTGGGTCATCTTCACCCCAACGTGGGTATTCACCGATTGTTTCGTAATCGTAGATGTAACCATCTTCATCACGGATTGGTTTAACGGTAGCGTATTTAATTGCTGACAATGTATCAACAGTGTTAGCAAATCCACAGATACCGAATCCCATGTTGGCACGTTGTTTAGTTGGCAAGAAGGCCATTTGAACCGCTTCGTAGTTGTACTTGTCAGTCATGTAGTGGATGATGTTCAAAGCATCTACGTAAGTGTCAGTCAACCAGTCAAGAGATTTTTCGAAGTTGGCTTTAACTGATTCGAATTCAAGAACTTCGTCACGGATAGGATCGATGTCAAATACTTTGTAGTCTTTGTGAACATCGTCGTAACCACCGTTCAAACCAGTAAGAAGGGCTTTAAGAACGTTTACACGAGCACCGAAGTACTGGATGTTGTGGCGTTGATCTTCGTTTTCTGGGTCAAGTGGTGACACACAGCATGAGATACAGCTCATTTCTCCGTATCCGTCTTTAGCCATTGTTGTTACACCTTCGTATTGGATAGAAGAGTGTTTGTGGCTCATATGCATACAGTAGCGACGGAAGTTGTATGGCAATTTGTCAGTCCAAAGAACTGTCAAGTTTGGCTCTGGAGAGTTACCGATGTTGTCAAGAGTGTTCAAGAAACGGTAGTCCATCTTAGTAACACGGTGACGACCATCGTTACCCATACCAGCCATTGAAGTTGTGATGAAGGTTGGATCACCTGAGTACAATTGGTCATAAGCTTTTGTACGAGCAAATTTAACTGTACGAAGTTTCATAACGAAATCATCAACGAACTCTTGGATTTCTGATTCAGTAAATGTACCACGAGCAAGGTCACGTTCTGCAAAGATATCCAATACGATTGGCACACGTCCTAAAGATGTAGCAGCACCATTGATAACACGGCAGACAGCCATGAAGGCGATGTTAACCCATTGGATAGCTTCTTTCGTGTTCATCGCTGGTTTGCGGACATCAACTCCGTAAAGGTCACCCAAGCGAACAACTTGTTGCAATGCTTGGTATTGAAGGTTTACTTCTTCACGAAGACGGATTGTTTCTTCATCAATTTCTTTGATCGCATTCCAGTCGTTTACTTTTTCTTGCATCAAGTAGTCTGCACCGTAAAGAGCAAGACGTGCGTAAACACCGATGATACGTCCACGTGAGTAGGCATCTGGAAGACCAGTTACAGTGTGAGCGTGACGAGCGCGACGAATGTTTGAAGTGTAGGCACGGAAGATACCGTCGTTAACTGTTGTTACGTATTTAGTGAAGATTTCGTGAACAGCTGGATCTGGTTCGTATCCATTTTCCTTCAAAGTAGTTTCAGCCATACGGATACCACCTTTTGGCATGAAGTTCAATTTGAAGAGTTCATCGTTTTGGATACCAAAAATCAATTCGTTTTCTTTGTCGATAAATCCAGCAGGAATATCAGCAATAGATGTTGGACGAGTGTCCATTGGGAAACGAGTTTCTTCGTAGTGTGCTTTTGTTTCTTCTACGATTTTTTTGATGTGAAGTGAACGTTCTGTTGGTCCAGCAAGGAAGCTTTCATCTCCATCGTAAGGTGTGTAGTTAGCTTGAACGAAGCGAGAAATACTTGCTTTTTCTTTCCAATCTACGCCTTTGAAGCCTTCCCAAGCTTTGTCAAAAATGTCTTGTGCTTCAACAACTGTCTTAACAACCATGTTAATGTCCTCATTTTTCTTTCTAGCAACAGTCATCTGTTACATTCATGAGACCAGTATACCATACAGTAACCGATTTCAACAAGAGAAAAAAGGCTTTTTTATCACTTTCTTTTCTAATACAGTCTGTTTATCGGCACAATCTGTGTTATATATTTGAAAGAATGAGTACTCTTTTCCATTTTTTCAGAAAAAAAGGTATAATGAATAAAAAATGACATTAGAAAGGAAGCAAAATGCTCATATTTCCATTGATTAATGATTTGTCCAGAAAAATCATCCATATCGATATGGATGCCTTTTTTGCCGCGGTGGAAATAAGAGACAATCCTAAGTTAAAAGGAAAGCCTGTCATCATTGGGAGCGACCCTAGACAAACAGGCGGACGAGGAGTTGTTTCTACTTGTAGTTACGAGGCAAGAGCCTTTGGTATTCACTCTGCCATGAGTTCTAAAGAAGCTTATGAGCGTTGTCCCCAAGCCGTCTTTATCTCGGGAAATCATGAAAAATACAAAGCTGTGGGCCTCCAAATTCGAGCTATTTTTAAACGTTATACTGATTTGATTGAACCTATGAGTATTGACGAAGCCTACTTGGATGTAACTGAAAACAAACTCGGTATCAAGTCAGCAGTTAAAATTGCCCGATTGATTCAACAAGATATACGGCAGGAACTGCACCTGACTGCTTCTGCTGGCGTTTCCTACAATAAATTTCTAGCTAAAATGGCCAGCGATTACCAAAAGCCACATGGTTTGACAGTGATTCTACCTGACCAAGCCCAAGAATTTCTCAAACAAATGGATATTGCTAAATTTCATGGCGTGGGCAAAAAAACAGTGGAAAAGCTGAATCAAATGGGCATTTATACTGGCGCAGACTTATTGGATGTCTCAGAAGTCACTTTAATCGATCGGTTTGGCAGACTCGGTTTTGATCTTTATCGAAAAGCTCGAGGTATTCACAATTCTCCAGTCAAGTCCGATCGCATTCGTAAGTCCATCGGCAAGGAGAAAACCTATGGTAAGATTCTTCATGATGAAGAGGACATCAAAAAAGAGCTGACCCTTCTCTCCGAAAAGGTAGCTCTCAATCTCAGTAAACAAGACAAAGCTGGAAAAATCATTATCCTAAAAATACGATATGCTGACTTCTCCACTCTAACTAGACGAAAAAGCCTCCCACAAGCTACACAGGATGCTAGCCAGATTTCTCAAACTGCCCTTCAACTTTACGAGGAACTAGATAAAAAAGAAAAAGGTATCCGTCTATTAGGAATTACAGTGACAGGATTTTAAAAAGCTTGAAGGAGTCCCCCTTCAAGCTTTTTCTTATACAAATAAACGCACAAAACTATAAAGCAACAAGACGCTACCGAGTACAATACGGTATTTCCCAAAGAGTGTAAAGTCGTGCTTCTTCACATAGCTAGTCAAAAAACGAATAGCAACCATGCTGACCGCAAAGGCTACTCCCATAGCAACCAAGAGCAAGAATAGTTGACCAAAACTCAAGAGCTGACCTGCCTTAACAAATTTGAAAATCTTTAAAGCGCTAGCTCCAAACATAACAGGGATTCCGAGGTAGAAGGTGAACTCAGTTACAACAGAGCGACTCGTTCCATTCAACAACCCACCGACGATAGTGGCACCTGAACGACTTGTTCCTGGGAAAAGGGCAAGGACTTGGAAAAGACCAATGTAAAGGGCTGTTTTATAAGGCAACTTGTCTAACTCAGTTACTGTTGGTTCGATAGCTTGCGCCTTATTTCGTTTTTCAAGATAGATAAAAGCAACCCCATAGATAATCAGCATGATAGCAACCGAAACCATGTTATGGAAGTTGGCATCAAACCAATCATCCAATTTAAAAACCAATAGCAAAGGCAGGGTCGCAACGAAAACTTTTGACCACAACTGCCAAGTTCGACGAACTTCGACCTTATTTTTACCAGGTTTGAAGGGATTGAGCTTGTTAAAGTAAATTACCATAACTGCTAAAATGGCACCTAGCTGAATGACAACATTAAACATGGACATGAAAGCTTCATTTTGGTCCTTGTATTGTACAAATTCTTCAACCAAAATCAAGTGACCAGTACTTGAAATCGGCAACCATTCTGTAATTCCTTCAACAATCCCAAAAAAGATTGACTTCAAAATTTCAATAAAATACATACATTACTCCTTTTTCTGTTCTCTATTATAGCACAATTTCGGATATTGCGATAGATTTTTTAGAAGGCGCCGATACTACCACCGCCTCCGCCTCCTGAGAATCCGCCACCAGACGAACCACTTCCAGAAGAGACGGAGTAGTTGCTTGCTGTGTTTGCAATACTAGCATAGTGACTCATTTGAGCAGTTGAATGATAAAACAAACTGTGCCAGCCATAGGCTACGTAAAGATTGATATCTGGGTTCTCAACTTGAATCTGATAAGATTTCATCAAATGGCTCACCTTGTCCGCATAACCAAATAAAGTAGCATAGACAAGGAGGCGATTCCAAAGAACAATACTCTCTAATTCTGCCTTGTCTAGATGAGCGATATCGCGAAGCATGTTTTCAAAACTAGTCCAGAGATAGTATGCTTCTAGTCCTTCCTCGTTTAAAACACCATCACGAGTATCAAATCGGGTCGTCCAATAATAGACGGTAGCTAACATCAAGCTCACAAACCCAAGGATAGGAAGTGGCAGAGAAAGGTACCCGTGAGCATCCAAACTATACAAGAACCAGCCAAAACCAACGAAAGCAGGTAAAAGCGTAGAGACGCCTATCATCAATCGCAAGATTTTTTCTCCATTACTCAGTGGACGATAATAATCTGGAAGGTGCAAAGAGGAAACCCGCTTTCTCACCCCATCCTGCATCTGCTTCAGAGCTTGCTCGAAAGACGACTTAAGCTTACGTCCCGTTTTCTGAATCCGTTTTTCATCAGCTGCTTTTGCACCTTGGTAAAGACTAGTTGACACTTGGTAATCTGCAAACAAATCTGAAACAAGCACTTCTTCTCTTCCTGAAAAGGCCAAATTAAGGCAATCTTTTTCAAAACTTGCCAATCCTTTTTCTTTTACGACTTTTAAACGGACCTCATCTCCATTTGAGATGATTGAAACATTTCCACGGTCAATCACGTCCAATAAAGTGGCCTGAACGAGTTGGTCAAAGGTGAACTTCCCTCCTCCCTTGGTTAAGGGGCTGACTTCCTCTAAAGAAGTGGAGTAAACAGCTTCCGATAAAACCATCGGTTCTAAATCTATTGGCGGTTCATAGAGACGGTGATTTTTAGCATATTTCTTCGATGGGGAGGTTTTTCTTCTGTAAATGCAGTATAAAACAACACTAAAGACTAAAGAAAGCGAGAGTAGCAAAGGGATGATCCACGTAACCAGAGCTTTGCTTTGAGCTTTTTCAGCAGTAATGGATTCCTCTATTTTTTCAAATTCTACTAAACGATTGCCCTTCAATCCCTGATCCAAAGCTGTTTCAAAATCTTTTCTAGGCCAATATGCATGCAATTCAACCCCACGCTGACGAGGTAAGTTCTGTAAATGAACACGATAATCACCATCTATCTTCTCTACATTGCCCTCTGTAAAGAGTTTCCCTGTATGAAAGAACAATTTTTTTGCTCCATTAAAGCCCATTACCCGAAACTCAAAATTTTCGATAGGTTCTGAACTATCCGTCAAGGGCTGCCAATTAAGTTCCGCGATATCATCATATAGAAATAAGAGATTTTTTAGTTGCCATGTGATTACCACTTCAACGGTATCCCCCTCTTGGCCTGGATTATACACTTTTACAGTATAACCTTCCGATTCTTCTATCACTTCACTGTTGACATTTTCAATGGCAGCAGCATTTTTCCATACCTGAAGCTTCGGACTGGAATCTATTTCAAAGCCCTTTGGCATCTTACCAGCATGGCCAAGTCCTACTAGTTGTCCATTAAAGTCTTCATCAAAATAGTAGACTACTTTCTCCCTAAATTCTGCTGTATTATCTGCATGAATATACAAATCACCTTGATAAGAGCGAATCTTGAAATCAACCGCAAAAACAGAAAGTGGTAAAATACAAAACAAGCTAAATAAAATCAAGAAAAAAGCCTTTTTCACAACACAATCCCCCTTTTTATCTTTGCTATCATTATATCATTTTTTATAAGTAAAGGCTTACTTGTATTGAAAATCTGAGCGTTTTTCGATACAATAGAGAGAAGTCATTTTTAGACTAGAAATAGGAGAAAACATGAAAAAATTATGCTTATCTATCCTTGCTAGCCTAGCCCTTACACTGGGACTAGTTAGCCAGGTCCAAGCTGACGAATATTTACGCATCGGGATGGAGGCAGCTTACGCCCCCTTCAACTGGACCCAAGACGACGATAGTAACGGCGCTGTCAAAATTGACGGTACCAACCAATATGCCAATGGCTACGATGTCCAAATCGCTAAAAAGATTGCCAAAGACCTAGGCAAGGAACCTTTGGTCGTTAAAACTAAGTGGGAAGGACTTGTTCCAGCCCTTACTTCTGGTAAAATCGATATGATCATTGCAGGTATGAGTCCAACGGCTGAACGCAAACAAGAAATTGCCTTTTCAAGCAGTTACTATACTAGTGAACCTGTTCTATTGGTCAAAAAGGACTCTGCCTATGCCAATGCCAAATCTTTAAACGACTTTAGCGGAGCAAAAATCACATCACAACAAGGTGTTTACCTCTATGATTTGATTTCCCAAATCCCTGGCGTCAAGAAAGAAACCGCCATGGGGGACTTTGCTCAGATGCGCCAAGCACTTGAAGCAGGTGTTATCGATGCCTATGTTTCAGAACGCCCTGAAGCCCTGACCGCTGAATCTGCGAACTCTAAGTTTAAGATGGTCCAAGTAGAACCAGGTTTCAAAACTGGAGAAGAAGATACAGCTATCGCCATTGGACTTCGTAAAGATGACAATCGTATTAGCCAAATCAATGCCAGCATTGAAACCATTTCAAAAGACGACCAAGTTGCCTTGATGGATCGTATAATCAAAGAGCAACCAGTGGAGGCGACAACAACGGAGGAAGAAAGTAGTTTCTTTAGCCAAGTCGCTAAAATTCTTTCTGAAAACTGGCAACAACTCCTGCGTGGTGCTGGTATCACGCTCTTAATCTCCATTATCGGAACCATCACAGGTCTGATTATCGGGCTTGCGGTAGGAGTCTTCCGAACAGCCCCTCTATCTGAAAACAAGGCCATCTATGGCTTGCAAAAGCTACTTGGCTGGATCCTCAATGTCTATATTGAAATTTTCCGTGGTACCCCAATGATCGTTCAATCTATGGTTATCTACTACGGGACAGCACAAGCCTTCGGAATCAATCTCGACCGTACACTGGCAGCCATCTTCATCGTTTCAATCAACACGGGTGCCTATATGACAGAAATCGTCCGTGGAGGTATCCTAGCAGTTGACAAGGGACAATTTGAAGCAGCAACCGCTCTCGGTATGACCCACAATCAAACTATGCGTAAGATTGTCCTACCGCAGGTCGTTCGCAATATCTTACCTGCTACTGGTAACGAGTTTGTCATCAATATCAAAGATACCTCTGTCCTAAATGTTATCTCTGTGGTAGAACTCTACTTCTCTGGTAATACTGTGGCCACCCAAACTTATCAATACTTCCAGACATTTACAATCATCGCCGTGATTTACTTTGTCCTCACCTTCACAGTGACCCGTATTCTACGCTTCATCGAAAGACGCATGGACATGGATACCTACACTACAGGTGCTAATCAAATGCAAACGGAGGACTTGAAATAATGACTCAACCCATTCTTGAAATTAAATACCTCAAAAAATCCTATGGACAAAACGAAGTCTTAAAAGACATCTCTCTGTCAGTTCACAAAGGAGAGGTTATCTCCATCATCGGGAGCTCAGGAAGCGGAAAATCAACCTTCCTACGTTCTATCAATCTACTTGAAACACCGACTGAGGGGGAAATTCTCTACCGAGGAGAAAACGTCCTTGCAAAAGGCTATGACCTTACTCACTATCGTGAAAAACTCGGTATGGTTTTTCAATCCTTCAACCTCTTTGAAAACCTCGATGTTCTCGAAAATACTATCGTCGCCCAAACGACTGTCCTCAAAAGAGAACGCTCTGAAGCTGAAAAAATTGCCAAAGAAAATCTTGAAAAAGTTGGCATGGGTGAACGCTATTGGCAAGCCAAACCGAAACAACTCTCTGGTGGCCAGAAGCAACGTGTAGCCATCGCTCGCGCCCTCTCTATGAATCCTGATGCCATCCTCTTTGATGAACCAACCTCTGCCCTAGACCCAGAAATGGTTGGTGAAGTCCTTAAAATCATGCAAGAACTGGCTCAGGAAGGATTGACCATGATTGTCGTAACCCACGAAATGGAGTTCGCCCGCGATGTCTCTCACCGTGTCATCTTTATGGATAAGGGCGTCATTGCTGAGGAAGGCAAGCCAGAAGACCTCTTCACAAACCCTAAAGAAGAACGGACGCGAGAGTTTCTTCAGCGCTATCTCAAATAACAAACAAAGACTGCATAAAATATGTAGTCTTTTTACTAACTCTTTGCCAAACAAAAGGCAGATCCATTTTAAGAATCTGCCTTTAAGCCTAGTTTAATCTTCAAATTTTTCATGATTCTTGTCATAAAAATCAATCAAGCCTAGGGCTGTTTCAAATGAAATATTTTTCACTTTTGCACGACCTTGTGCCAAAGCAATGATTGACATTTCACGTGCATTTGTTTCCTTAGAGATACGGTAACCTGTGATTTTCTTATCACGAACCCAGCCAACAACTGATTCTACTTTTTCAAAGTTTGATTTAGCCATGTTCTTCTCCTATTTTATTCTTTACGATACTGAAATATATCCATTCTTTTAGGATTATCCAAAAAATATCTACTTATTGAAAACAAATAATGAATTGTTATTACTTAGCTTTTAAAGCTGATAATATGCTTGTTCGTATATCTTCAACTCCATCAGGATTTGCTGGTAGGAAGATGGTGTTATTGCCCTTATTGTCTGCGAAATTATTCAAAGTATCCAAATACTGATTTGTTAATAGAATGGACATAATCTGGGCTTCCGTGAGTTCAACATTGGCTCCTTTTAATTCTTGAATAGAATCAGCAAGTCCGTCAACAATAGCCTTACGCTGTTCTGCAATCCCTACACCGTGTAGGCGATCTTTTTCTGCCTCTGCTTCTGCCGCTGTCACGATTTTAATCTTATCCGCTTCTGCGAGTTCTTGCGCAGCGACTCTCTTACGTTGAGCAGCGTTGATTTCATTCATTGATTGTTTCACTTCAGCGTCAGGCTCAACCTTCGTAATCAATGTTTTTACAATGATGTAACCATATGTAGACATTTCTTCTGCTACTTGCTTTTGAACTTCTAATGCAATTTCATCTTTTTTCTCAAATAGTTCATCCAAAGTCAATTTCGGTACAGACGAACGCAAGGCATCCTCAATATAGGATTTGATTTGAGCTTCTGGTCTCATTAGTTTATAGTAAGCATCTGTGACATTGTTCTCATTCACTCGATACTGAGTCGCCACATTCATGGTCACAAATACATTATCTTGTGTTTTTGTTTCCACGACAATCTCACTTTGCAATAGACGCAACTGCACCCTGGCCGCAATTCTATCAATTCCAAAAGGTGCTCGTACATGAATACCACTATTACTCAACTTTTGGTATTTACCAAAACGCTCGATAATAGCGACAGACTGTTGTCGTACCACATACACAGAGCTGACAATAATCGCTGATGCAATCAGCACTAGAATAAAGAGAACAAGTAAAACATGTAAAACCATGGGAATCTCCCCCTTTCGTCACCATCATTATAGCATCATTATAGGAAATTGGCAAATAATATGATAGCAAATTTATTTTAGACTAGCATATTATACAAGGTCTCATTTCCGTTCAGATTGATATAAGATGGGTCAAACTTCTCCATCCGATGAATCAATCCAGCATAATCATGCTTATCAGCAAGAGCAATCCCAATCAAGACTGGCCCTGTCCCCTTGCTGGCTCGTTTGATATATTCAAAACGAGTGATGTCATCATTTGGTCCCAAGATGTCATTTACAAACTCTCGTAGAGCTCCTGGACGTTGTGGGAAATTGACTACAAAGTAATGCTTGATGCCATCGTAAATCAAGGCACGTTCTTCCATCTCCGGCATACGGTTGATATCGTTATTTCCCCCAGAAATGATACAGCAAATCGTCTTACCTTTGATATAGTCTGATAGAACTTCCAAGGCTGCAATGCTGGCCGCTCCAGCAGGTTCGGCGACAATCCCTTGCTTAGAATAAAGATCAATCAAGGTCTCCGAAATCAAACCCTCATCTACTCCAATAAGAGTTTCAACATTCTGACGGGTTGCTTCATAAGTCAACTGCCCAACTTTCTGCACAGCTATGCCATCAGCAAATTTGTCAATTTCTTTGAGTTTAACTGGTCCTCCAGCCTCAAAGGCTGCCTTCATCGAACGGGCACCATTGGCTTCTACACCAATTACTTCGATAGCGGGATTGGTTTCTTTGATATAGGTCGAAACCCCTGCAATCAGTCCGCCACCACCTACTGGCACCAATACTGTATCAAAATCGATTGACTCTTTACGAGCTTCTTCAAGAATTTCGTAGGCTACTGTTCCTTGACCGGCCTGAACATGGATATCATCAAAAGGATCGATAAAGGTGCGGTTTTCTGACAACGTAAACTCTTGCGCTGCCTTAGCAGAAGCATCAAAGGTATCCCCAACCAACTTGATGGTCACGAAATCTCCACCAAAAAAGCGAACCTGTCCAATCTTTTGTTGCGGTGTTGTAATAGGCATAAAAATTGTCGCAGGAATCTTCATCTCTTTACAAGTGTAAGCGACACCTTGAGCGTGATTCCCCGCTGATGCACAGACCACACCACGCTCACGTTCTTCTTTTGTTAATTGAGAAATGGCATAATAGGCTCCACGAATTTTAAAAGAGCGAACTCGTTGCGCATTTTCCTTTTTCAGATAGATCTTAGCTCCATACTTTTCTGATAAATAATGATCATATTCCAGTGGTGTATTGACTACTACACCACTTAAAACTTTGTGGGCTTTCACCACATCTTTTGCACTTAGCATTGTCTCCTCCTCAAATACTTTTCAAGATAAAAAGCGAGTTAGGTACCCCCCAACTCGCCTTCTCTTTTTCTTCATAAGAATTAGTTGTAGATTTTGAATGCGTCGTCGTCGTTTTTACCAACGAAAGGCATTGCTTTGCGCAATTCTGCACCAACTTTTTCAATTTCAAGATTAGCTGCTTGTTCACGGTAAGCAGTGAGTTTTGGACGGCCAGCCTTGTAGTCATTTACAAAGTCATTTGCAAATGTACCATTTTGGATGTCTGCAAGAACTGCTTTCATGTTTTCTTTAACTTGCTCAGTAATCACACGTGGGCCTGATACATAGTCACCGTACTCAGCAGTATTTGAAATAGATTGGCGCATTTTCTTGAATCCACCTTCATAGATCAAGTCAACGATCAATTTCATTTCATGAAGAACTTCAAAGTAAGCCAATTCTGGGGCATATCCTGCTTCTGTCAAGACTTCAAAACCTGCTTCGATAAGGGCAGTCAAACCACCACAAAGTACAGCTTGTTCACCAAACAAATCTTCTTCAGTTTCTTCTTTGTAAGTTGTTTCAAGCAAACCTACACGAGCTGCTCCAACACCTTTACACCAGTCCATAGCAATATTTTTCGCATTTCCTGTAGCGTCTTGGTAGACTGCATAAAGAGCCGGAACACCAAATCCTTCTTCATAAGTACGACGTACCAAGTGTCCTGGCCCTTTAGGAGCACACATGAAGACATCTACATCTGCAGGAACTTTGATAAATTCAAAGTGAATGTTGAAACCATGAGCAAATCCAACTGCATTTCCAGCTTCCAAGTTTGGAGCGATTTCTGCTTCGTACAATTCTTGTTGAATTTCGTCTGGTGCCAAGATCATGATAACGTCAGCCAATTTAGTTGCTTCTGCTACTGTGTACGTGTCAAAGCCATCTTCTTTAGCCTTGTCAAAAGATTTACCTGGACGCACACCGATGATGACATCACGACCTGAGTCACGCAAGTTTTGCGCATGCGCATGTCCTTGTGAACCATAACCGATTACGGCGATTTTTTTACCGTCAAGCGCTGCTACTTTAACATCTTTTTCGTATTCCATTTGAACTGCCATAGTTTTTCTCTCTTTTCTATTTTTATTGCCTTATAGGCTGGTTTAACAAATTTTAGTTGGATTTTTAGTCGCGGGTAAATCCAGTTGCACCCGTACGAGCGATATTTTTAATACCGTATGGTCGAATCACTCGCAATAAAGCTTCACTTTTTTCAGCATTTCCCGTCATCTGAATAGTGATGGAGCTTGGAGCCACATCTACTACTGTTGCACGGAAAGGTTGGATAATAGCCAAGATTTCTGCACGCTTTTCAGCTGGTGCCGCAATCTTCACTAAGATAACTTCGCGCTCCAAGTGCGGTTTGTCTGTGATATCTCGAATGCGAATCACATCAATCTGACGATTCAGTTGTTTAATGATTTGCTCGACTTCATCATGAGAAGCCACATCGATAATGATAGTAATGCGAGATACATCAGGATTCTCTGTCGCACCAACTGAGATACTCTCAATGTTGACCTGACGACGAGAAAGGACACCTGTAAAACGATTGAGGACTCCTGAACGATTTTGTAGTTTTGCTGTTAACATTCTACGCATGGAACTTCACCCCCAACATCTCATGATTACTCTTACCAGCTGGTACCATTGGTAAAACCTGTTCCTTACGAGAAATATCCACCTCGATAAACATCGGCACATCCTCCAGAATGACTTCTAAATCCTTCTCTATCGTCTCTGGATTATCAAACTTATAGTTCTTGATGCCGTAAGCCCGTGCCATCAGCTGGAAGTCAGGGAGGGTGTCAAAGACTGACTCAGAAGTTCTACCCTCATAGAAGGATTCCTGCCACTGACGAACCATTCCTAGGGAATGGTTATTCAACATCACGACCTTAATGGGCACCTTGTAGATGTTTAGGATTGCTAATTCTTGGTTGGTCATTTGGAAGCCACCGTCACCGACAAAAAGGATAACTTCTTTTTCCGGATTGGCAATCTTAGCTCCTATAGCTGCAGGAACTCCAAATCCCATGGTCCCCAAGCCACCTGAAGTAACTAATTGACGCTCATTTTGGTAAGGATAATACTGAGCTGTCCACATTTGATGTTGCCCTACGTCAGTTACAACAATAGCATCCCCATTCGTCAATTCACCGATGCGTTCGATTACTGCCTGCGGTTGAACCACACGTTCTTTCTTATCATAAGAACGAACACGATTCTTGTCCTTGGTGACTTTTTCAATCCACTTTTCAGTATTGTTATGAACAGTTGGTTCTGCTAAAAGCATCTGCAAAGCTTTCTTAGCGTCCCCGACCACTGGAATATCTGCACTGATAATCTTACCAATCTCAGCTGGGTCAATGTCGATATGAGCAACCTTGGCATTTTTAGCAAAGGTCTTAGGATTTCCAGTTAAGCGGTCATCGAAACGGCAACCAATACTAATCATAAAGTCCGCTTCGGTCATGGCAATGTTAGCTGCGAAAGAACCGTGCATACCTCCCATTCCTAGGAAGAGCGGATGGCTAGTCGCAATCGTACCTTGCCCCAAAAGACTGGTCACGACTGGAATTTGGTAACGTTCAGCAAACTCATTGAGCTCGGCAGCCGCTTCTGCATAACTAACTCCGCCACCAGCTAGCAATACAGGTTTCTTAGCCTTAGACAATTGTTTCAAGATTTTCTTGATTTGCATATCATTCGGATCAAGCGTCGGTTGATAACTTGGTAAATTCACCTCTGGTGAATAGATGAAATCTGTCTCTAGAGCTGATACATCCTTTGGCAAGTCAATTACAACTGGACCTGGACGACCAGTCGTTGCGATATGCACAGCTTCCGTAATGATACGAGGAATGTCAGCCGTTTCACGGACTTGGTAATTGTACTTGGTAATGGGCATGGTAATACCGACAATATCCGCCTCCTGAAAGGCATCCTTCCCAATGCCTGCTCGAGCGACTTGTCCCGTAAAGACCAAGAGGGGAACGCTATCGCTCATGGCATCCGCGATTCCTGTAATGGCATTTGTTGCTCCCGGTCCACTCGTGACGACGGCAACGCCCAACTTTCCAGTTGATTTGGCATAACCTTCAGCTTCATGTAAACACCCTTGCTCATGGCGACCTAAGATGTGGCGTATACCTTTGAAATTATAAATCGCATCATATAAAGGCAAGACAGCCCCACCAGGATAACCAAATATGGTATCAATTCCTAAATCACGGAGGGTTTCCAAAACTAGATCCGATCCCGTCTTAGGAGCGTCTAAACTGATTTTCTCCATTGTTCCCCTTTCTCTTCTCTTAAAAATAGCTTGTTACTATCATACCATTTTTTCAAAAATTTTCAAGACAAAAGAAGCAATTTTCTGAATTTTCTATCTAAACGTGTTTTTATGAATGTTTTTCCTATTTTTATAAATATGAATAGGGAATTGAACGATTTTATTACTTCCAAATTTAGTTTAGAGTATATTTTTTAACCTTCTTTGATGTAGAACATAAAAAAGAAGCCACCATAGTGACTTCTTTCTATAGCGAAGATGGATTATTCTTCACCTTTGTTTTTCTTAATGATTTCTTCTTGTACTGACTTAGGTACATCTTCGTAGTGGTCAAATACCATCATGAATGTACCACGTCCTTGAGATGCAGAACGAAGAACTGTTGCGTAACCGAACATTTCAGCAAGTGGAACGTAAGCACGCACGATTTGGCTGTTACCGTGTGCTTCCATACCATCAACACGTCCACGACGAGCAGTTACGTGACCCATAACATCACCAAGGTTTTCTTCAGGAACAGTGATGGTTACAAGCATCATTGGCTCAAGGATAGCTGGTTGTGCAGTCTTAGCAGCTTCTTTAAGTGCAAGAGAGGCCGCGATCTTGAAGGCAGTTTCAGATGAGTCGACATCGTGGTATGAACCATCGTAAAGCTTAGCTTTAACGTCAACCATTGGGTAACCAGCAAGAACACCGTTAGCCATAGATTCTACCAAACCTTTTTCAACCGCTGGGATGAATTCACGAGGAACCACACCACCGACGATTGCATTTTCGAATTCGAATCCTTTTCCTTCTTCGTTTGGAGTAAATTCAATCCATACATCACCGAATTGACCTTTACCACCAGACTGACGTTTGAAGAATCCACGTGCTTGAGTAGAAGCGCGGAATGTTTCACGGTATGATACTTGAGGAGCACCTACGTTCGCTTCAACTTTGAACTCACGACGCATACGGTCAACAAGGACGTCAAGGTGAAGTTCACCCATACCAGAGATAACTGTTTCACCAGTTTCAACGTTAGTTTCAACGCGGAATGTTGGATCTTCTTCAGCCAATTTTTGAAGGGCGATACCCATCTTGTCTTGGTCAGCTTTAGATTTTGGCTCAACCATCAATTGGATAACTGGTTCTGGAACGTTGATTGACTCAAGAATGATTTTAGCTTTTTCATCTGTCAATGAGTCACCAGTTGTAGTATCTTTCAAACCAACGGCAGCAGCGATATCACCTGAGTAAACAGTGTCGATTTCTTGACGGCTGTTAGCGTGCATTTGAAGGATACGTCCGATACGTTCACGTTTACCTTTAGAAGTGTTCAATACGTATGAACCTGATTGAAGAACACCTGAGTAAACACGGAAGAATGTCAAACGACCTACGAATGGGTCTGTCATGATCTTGAAGGCAAGAGCTGCAAATGGCTCTTCGTCAGATGCTGGACGAGTTTCTTCTTCGTCTGTATCTGGGTTAATACCTTTGATCGCTGGGATGTCAAGTGGGCTTGGAAGGTAGTCGATGACCGCATCAAGCATCAATTGAACACCTTTGTTCTTGAAGGCAGAACCACACAATACTGGGAAGAATTCAACATTGATAGTTGCTTTACGGATAGCAGCTTTCAATTCTTCGTTAGTGATTTCTTCACCTTCAAGGTATTTCATCATCAAATCTTCATCAGTTTCAGCAACTGCTTCCACCAATTTTTCACGGTATTCTTGAGCTTGGTCAAGGTATTCAGCTGGAATATCTTCTTCAAGGATATCTGTACCAAGGTCATTAGTATAGATTTCAGCTTTCATCTTGATCAAGTCGATGATACCGCGGAAGTCATCTTCAGCACCGATTGGCAATTGGATTGGGTGTGCGTTTGCTTGAAGACGGTCGTGAAGTGTGCTTACTGAGTAAAGGAAGTCAGCACCGATTTTGTCCATTTTGTTGGCAAATACGATACGTGGAACTCCGTACTCAGTTGCTTGACGCCAAACTGTTTCAGTTTGAGGCTCAACACCTGATTGTGAGTCAAGAACAGTAACCGCACCGTCCAATACACGAAGAGAACGTTGTACTTCGATTGTGAAGTCCACGTGTCCTGGTGTGTCGATGATGTTTACGCGGTGGTTGTTCCATTGAGCTGTTGTCGCAGCAGATGTGATAGTGATACCACGTTCTTGCTCTTGCTCCATCCAGTCCATTTGTGACGCACCTTCGTGAGTTTCACCGATTTTGTGGATTTTACCAGTGTAGTAAAGAATACGCTCAGTAGTTGTTGTTTTACCAGCATCGACGTGAGCCATGATACCGATATTACGAGTTTTTTCAAGTGAAAATTCGCGTGCCATGAGGTTAGTTTCTCCTATTTTTTATTTTACAATCTATTATAACATTATTTAGAAAAAACGGATAGGCAGGACCTACCCGTTCTCAATGTTTATCTTGTTTTTGTTGGTTTCAACTTGTAGACAAGTTGAATTGAACTCGGGCTAAAAGCTTAAGTTAGCTGAGTTGAACTCAAGCTAAAAGTCTGGAGAAAAAGATGAATCTCATTGGTCGCAATCGCAACCTACTTCGATTCCCTATTTTCTCTGGGACTTTCTTAACGCTTTCGTATCCTATCTTACCAACGGAAGTGTGCGAAGGCACGGTTAGCTTCAGCCATACGGTGAGTGTCTTCACGTTTCTTAACAGCTGCACCAGTGTTGTTCGCAGCGTCCAAGATTTCTTTTGCAAGACGATCTTGCATTGTGTGTTCACCACGAAGGCGAGCGATTGTTACCAACCAACGAAGTCCAAGTGTTGTACGACGTTCTGGACGAACTTCAACTGGGACTTGGTAGTTAGATCCACCAACACGACGTGCACGTACTTCAAGTACAGGCATGATGTTTTCCATAGCTGTTTCAAATACTTCAAGTGCATCGTTTCCAGTAGCTTCTTTGATTTGCTCAAAAGCACCGTAAACGATTGAAGCAGCTGTACCACGTTTACCGTCAAGCATAACGCGGTTGATAAGACGAGTAACTAGTTGTGAATTGTAAAGCGGATCTGGCAATACATCACGTTTTGGAGCTCTATTTTTACGACTCATTTCTCTTTATCCCCTTTCCTTATGCTTTTGGACGTTTAGTACCGTATTTAGAACGGCCTTGTTTACGATCGTTAACACCTGCAGTATCAAGTGCACCACGGACGATATGGTAACGTACCCCTGGAAGGTCTTTTACACGTCCACCACGAAGAAGCACCACGCTGTGTTCTTGCAAGTTGTGTCCGATACCTGGGATGTAGGCAGTAACTTCGATAAGGTTGCTCAAACGTACACGAGCGAATTTACGAAGGGCAGAGTTAGGTTTTTTAGGTGTCATTGTTCCCACACGAGTTGCAACACCACGTTTTTGTGGTGAAGAAACGTTCGTTTGAACTTTTTTATGACTGTTGTAACCAACGTTCAAAGCTGGTGATTTAGATTTTTCTACTTTTGATTTACGCGGTTTGCGAACCAATTGGTTAATTGTAGGCATCTACATTCTCCTGTGTTTTTTTATTTTTGGTGATGATACACTTGGTGACAGCTACCATCTGTGTGTACTTTTGCAACATTTGTCAGCACGTCCCTGTACACTTTTGAGAGACCAAAAGTAAAAAGTACCGTCTATTATTGTAACACAATTTTTCCTTCATTGTCAAGATATTTTTCATTTTTATTCTGATCTTTTAACTCTTTGACACTAGCTTTCACCGCTTTTCTAAACCAAAAAAGGAGGCAATTTGCCTCCTCCTTTCTAGTATGAATTTCCTTCGATTCAAGTTATCATTTTGGAATTTTTTAACCCTTCTTATCAAAGCCAACCAGATTCTTTTGCAATGTTGGCTGCCTCTGTTCGATTACCAGCATCTAGTTTCGAAAGAATATTGGTGACATAGTTTCGGACGGTTCCATTTGATAGATAGAGTTGGTCTGCGATTTCTTGGTTAGACAAGCCCTGAGCGATTCCCTTTAAAACAGCGATTTCTTGTTCTGTTAACGGGTTAGGATGCGTCATCACCACTTCCATCAATTCAGGCGAATATTCCTTACGTCCTTCGAGAACCGTGTGCAAGGTTTGCATGAGGTCTGCAATGCTTCTTTCTTTCAAGACATAAGCATCCACTCCAACCTTGACCGCACGTTCAAAATAACCGGGGCGCTTGAAGGTCGTCATCACAACCACCTTTGCTTCTGGCTTTTCTGCTCGAATCCACTCCAAGACTTCAAGGCCTGTCTTAACAGGCATCTCTACATCAAGAATGGCGATATCTACAGACTCTTTTTCTAGGAGTTGGATTGCTTCTTGGCCATCCTTGGCTTGTAGGACATACTCCACATCTGGTTGAAAGGTAAGCAACTGGCACATAGCATCTCGCAACATACTTTGATCTTCTGCAACAAGTAGTTTCATCTTAGTTTCTCTCCTTATAAGGTAGTCGAACCTGCACTTCCGTTGGATGCTTCTGACTGATCACTTTTACTTCTCCTGAAAAAGGAAGAACACGGTCTCGAACGGTATGGAGCTCATCTCCTTTTAGAGAAGCAAAGCCACAGCCATCATCTCTCACTGTTAAAATGAGTTCTTTTTCTGTCCGCTCGGATTTCAAATAGGCTTTAGATGCTTTGGCATGTTTGATGATATTGGTCACCAACTCAAGCAAAATCATGGAAGCCGTTGACTCCAATTCCTGAGTTAGGCTAGCAGTATCTAGTTGGTGACTGATTTCCGTTTCAATTCCTGCAATTTCCAGCATTTTTTTAACAGTCGAAAACTCGGAGGCAAGGGTTCTTGTTTTAAGATTTTCGATAATTGTACGAACTTCATTCATGGATTCTTTACTGATCTGATGAATTTCTTTTAATTCTTTTTCCACTTGAGGATAGGCCTGCATTTGAAGAAGTTGGAGGGCAAGGTCCGTCTTCACACTCAGCATGGCAAAAGTATGGCCTAGACTGTCATGGAGATCCTGACCGATACGACTGCGTTCATTTTCAGCCAAGAAAAGATTGAGCTTAGCATTTTGCTTTCTCTTTTCTTCTTTTATTTCCTCCGACACTCGAATCCGATAGAGACCAAAGGTAAAGGCATCAGAAAAGACAAAGGTCACCAAGAAAAACAGCAATTGCCAAGGACTAACATGATTGACCATATAAATCCCGGTTAAAATCAATGGCTGCAAGACAACAAAACTGACAAAACGCCAAGAGTGAAGAGAAATCTCATCCAGCTCATAAATGAGGAGGTTAGATAAGTAAAAGATAAACCATGTGAAACCCGAATTCAGCCAAACCGATGTATAAAAAATGTAGGCAATCATGACCCACCAAGCCAGCCACTGCACAGTGCGGTTTTGACTTAATAAAATCGAATAAAAGGCTAGGACAAATAATAATGTCCAGAACAAGGTTAAAAGCGGGTACTCTCCACTGATGACACCCGCTATAGGAAAGATGATAAACACTGTTGAAATATGAAACATATAATGAGTGTTTTTTAATTTTTCCAACATAGATTTATTTTACCTCGATCCGTTTTTTCAGCTGGATTACCAGTACACCAAAGAAAACTGTATAACCTAGTACAACCAAGGCAGCAAGAATGTTAAACTCGTGGTGTTCCAAATAAGCAGAGACGACCTGCATAAGCTGGTAGGTTGGAGTCAGTTTTCCAATGGATTGGAGCCATTCTGGGAAGGAACTCAAGGGGAACCATAGTCCACCTAGGACAGCCAAAGCAATATAGGCAATATTTCCAATAACCGTCATCAATTGAGCACTGGGAAGCAAGCTCACCAAGACCCCCATGCTGATAAAGACCACGCTTCCGACCAGCAAAATAGCACCGATTACCAACCAGTCAAGCCAAGGCAGAGTCACTCCACGGACAAAATGACCAACTGAAAAGACAACTATAATTGATAACAAGAAAGTCAGTAGAGTACTGAACAGTTTTGATACATAATATTCTACCATAGATACCGGAGAATGTTGAATCAATTTTTGCCAGTTATTCGTCTTGTCGGATTCGAGTGTGCTGGGGATACTGAAAAAGGCGCTTGACATGATACTAAAGAGCGTCATGGCAAAAAGATAGGCTTGAAGAGCAATTTCTGGAATGTCTGACCCTGACATCATACCAGAGAAAATAAGGTAAAACACACTTGGAAGTCCGATGGAAAGCAAGTAGTAGACAGCTTGCCGTTTCATCAGAATAATTTCCACTTTCATGAGACTTGTCATATTTTTCATCGTCAATCTCCTTTAGTCTTGAGTCGTTTCAAAGATACTATCTAAGAGAGTTCGATTGCGAACTTCAATTTCTTCGATCGTGCAGCCCTGTTCTTGCAAGACTTTCCACACCTGACTGGCTTCTTTGGTTGTGAAGGAAAGGGCATTTTGCTTGATTTCAAGCTCTTGAACCATAGTCAGGGTACTGACAAAATCCTGATAGGTTAGAGGCACGGTAAAGTGTTTTTCTTGTTCTTCACCACGCATAGCATAAGGCGTCGTATCGCGAATCAATTCTCCCTTGTGGAGAACCAAAATGCGGTCAGCCGTATGCTCCACCTCTTCGATATAGTGGGAAGAATAGACAATGGTGACACCATTTTTCTTTAATCGATTAACAATTTCCCAAAAATGCTGACGTGTCGAGGTATCCATGGCAGCAGTTGGCTCGTCTAAAAATAGAATTTTCGGACGGCCTATTAAAGCCAACACAAAAGAGAACAAACGTTTTTGCCCACCAGACAACTTGCCCGCTAGCTGATTTTTCTGCTTGTCTGAGAATCTCAACAAGTCATCAATTTCTTTGTCTGAGAGACTGTCAGGATAAAGTGACTTGAAAAATGATAGAAGTTCTTTCACTTTCAAGCTTTGAACAACTGCATTTTCTTGGGGCAAGACAGAAATAAGCTGCTTTAATCGAGGATCTGTTGGTGCAAACCCTTGAATGACTATCTGACCTGAGCTCATGAACTTGTCGCCCAAGAGGCAATCAATCAAGGTTGTTTTACCTGCTCCGTTAGGCCCAATCAAAGCGACACATTCACCATGGTGGATTTCAAAAGAGATGTTCCGCAAGATCTCCTTGTCTTTTATTTTCTTACTCAATTTCTCAACTTTAATCACAGTCATGAGATTCTCCTTTCAACCACTCCATTCCCATAGGGAAAACAACGAAAATCATAAATCCAAAACCCCAAGCACCACGAATGAATTGGCGAAGCAAGGTTTGGTCAAACCAACCAGTAAACATTTCCACTAACCATACCAAGAGTGACAGGCCGATAAAGAGATAGATGATTGCCTTTTTCATTCCTCAAACTCCTTTTTCACATCTCTGACTAATTTCAAACCTTCTCTGACAAGCCAAGACATCATTCCAAAGCCAGCAAAGAGCTCCCAAGGAAAATGATAGAAACCCTCATCCAATCCTGAAAACATGAGATAGGTCATAACTCCTGCTGCTACTAAACTCACTGCGACAATCATTTTATTTTTCATCTCTTCTTCCTCCATTTCACACTTCAATTATAGTCTTTTGAAGTTGACGGAGCTAGATGCTTCTGTCACTAGGAAATATGACAAATGTCATAAAAAAAGAAAGTTGCAAAATCAACTTTCTTTTTCAACGATATTTTTATACAGCAGAGGTTGTACTCTCTTCTGTGAAACCTTCAACTTTTAATCCAGCGATGAAAATATTAGGTTTTTTAAAATCTTCTACATCCTCCAGGAGATCCTTAAAATAATAAGTATTTTTAATCTTATCTACATTTGCCTTTTCAAAATCAAGACTAAGTATCCCTTTCCAGTTTTTATCTTCTGTGACAAAATACTCCATAGAAACCCCTGGCTCATCTTTAATTTCTAAATATTCTGGACTAGTAGCCATTTCCCCACGCAGAAGAGCTTGCAATTCCTCTACACTCACTTCGGCAGGAATTTCATTTCCAAAATCACCCATCAGTTCCATCGTAAATTGTTTAACAACATCTGTGTAAACAACCGTTATACGAGCGTTGGTATCTGCGACTTTTCCTACAAAGACTTTGGTCGTTTCCTTGATTTCTTCTTTTACCTGACTGGCCTGACTAGATGAATCAACCGAACTTGCTGTACTACTTGACTCTGTTGTTGCGGTGTTGGTTTGACCACAGCCAGCAAGAGCAAGTAACGCTACAAAAATCAATCCTAAAACTTTCTTCATAAATCTCCTACTCCACACTGAAAAGATATGGATATACAGGTTGTTGACCTTGGTGAATTTCTACTTCAACATCTTCAAATTCTTCTGCGATTTCTTGGGCAATTTCATTGGCAAGTTCTTCGCTTCCGTCTTCACCGACATAGAAAGTCACGATTTCACTATCTTCGTCCAACATGTGTTTCAAAGTTTCAGTCAAGGTTTGGTGCATGTCAGGATTCGACACAAGGATTTTCCCATCCACCATACCAAGATTGTCATTTTCATGGATTTCCAAGCCATCGATAGTTGTGTCACGAACGGCAGTCGTTACACTACCGCTTACGACGTCGCCAAGGGCTGCAGTCATTCGTTCTTGGTTTTCTTTGATAGACTTGCTTGGGTCAAAGGCAAGAAGACTCGTCAAACCTTGAGGAATTGTACGCGCTTCTACCACAACAGCAGGTTGTTCAAGCACTTCAGCTGCTGACTGAGCTGCCATGAAGATATTTTTGTTGTTTGGCAAGAAGATAATATTGCGAGCATTGACCTGTTCAACAGCCTTGATAAAGTCTTCTGTTGAAGGGTTCATCGTCTGCCCGCCTTCGATGACATAATCCACACCTTGGGCACGGAAGATATCTGCTAAACCTTGACCAGCTACTACTGCGATAAGGGCATATTCCTTCTCTTCAGCTGGCTTGCTGACTTGTGCTGCTTCTTTTTCAACTTGTGCTTCGTGTTGGTTGCGCATGTTGTCCACTTTAACCTTGACCAAGCTACCATATTTAAGCCCTTCTTGCATAACAAGCCCTGGATCTTCTGTATGGACGTGGACTTTGACGATTTCATCATCGTTGACAACAAGGAGCGAGTCCCCAAGGTCATTCAAGTAGTTGCGGAATTCATCATAGTCAAAGTCCTTAGAATAAGTTGGACCTTGTTTGAGAGCAACCATGATCTCCGTACAGTAACCGAAGGTAATATCCTCAGTTGCCACATGCCCTGCTACAGACTTGTGGTGCTCTGCATTAATCATTTCACTCATATTGGCAGGCGTTGCTACAAAGTCCTCAGACGCACTGTATTCACCAGTGAGTGCTGAAAGGAAACCTTCATAGATGAAGACCAAACCTTGACCACCTGAGTCTACCACACCAACTTCCTTAAGAACTGGAAGCATTTCCGGTGTCTTAGCTAGAGCTCTCTTAGCACCTTCCAAGGCTGCACGCATGACCTCAACAGCATCATCTGTCTCCTCGGCTTTTTTCTTAGCCCCAATGGCTGCACCACGAGAAACTGTCAAAATAGTTCCCTCAACTGGTTTCATAACCGCCTTGTAGGCTACTTCGACACCAGATTGGAAAGCAAGAGCCAAGTCTTGACCTGTTAATTCGTCTTTTTCCTTAATAGCTTGGGAAAATCCACGGAAAAGCTGCGAAGTGATAACCCCTGAGTTTCCACGCGCACCCATCAAAAGACCCTTAGCAAGAATGCTCGCCACTTCTCCAACTGTAGAAGCTGGCTTGTCTGCTACTTCTTTGGCACCATTTTCGATGGTCATTCCCATGTTTGTCCCAGTATCTCCATCTGGAACTGGAAAGACGTTTAATGAATTGACATATTCAGCTTGCTTATTCAAACGAGTTGATGCAGCCTGCACCATTTCTTGAAATAAGCTGGTAGTAATTTTTGACACGATTATTCTCCTACAACTTTGATATTTTGAATGTAGACATTCACAGTCTGAGCGGTGATTCCTAGTTGATTTTCCAAACTAAAACGAACACGCTCTTGGATGTTTTTTGAGACTTCACTAATCTTTGTTCCGTAACTCAAGACGGTATAAACATCAACTGCAATGCTGCCATCTTCGGCTGCCTTCACGACAACACCTTTTGCATAATTTTCCTTACCAAGAAGGGCTTGGAAATTATCTTTGAGGGTATTTTTGCTAGCCATACCGACCACACCAAAAATCTCAGTTGCTGCACCACCTACAACGGTTGCAATCACTTCATCTGTCAGTTCGATTTGACCATCTTTTGTATTAATTTTTACAGTCATTTTTTTTACCTCAACTAGTTGATACTTTATTTTATCATATTTCATCCCAAGTGTAAAAGCAGAATGCTGTATCAGCAGATATTTACTCTATTTTTCAAATGGTTTTATCTATAGAGCAAAAGAAAAAGACCAGTTAGGTCTTTTCATTTTTATTAAACGCGTTCAACTTTACCTGATTTCAAAGCACGAGCTGAAGCCCAAACTTTTTTAGGTTTACCATCAATAAGAACAGTAACTTTTTGAAGGTTTGGTTTTACGGCACGTTTTGTTTGGTTCATCGCGTGTGAACGGTTGTTTCCTGATACAGTCTTACGACCTGTAAAGTAACATACTTTAGCCATTATGTTTTCCTCCTATTAGATCTAATATAGCGGATGTGCTAGCACCACATACCGTACTATGTTATCACACTTTCTCTATTTTGGCAAGGAAATTAGGAGACTTTTTTTTATTTAACGTAAACAACACCAAGTTTACCAAAAGCGACTTCCCCACGGATAATTAAGGTTTTGTTTGTTGGTGCTACAGGAGCGTCTGCCTTGGCTGCACCAAAGGAGGTTTCTACTTTCAAATCGACACGCCAGTGTTGTGGAACATAGACAGTTGCATTACCAAAAGCTACTTCAATATTTAAAGTCGCGAAATCCCCTAACATCTCTGCATTGTCATAATAGATTTTAGCATCGCCAAAAGCAACTTCCACTTGGTCGGCTACAAGATCTTGATCTTGCTTATAGAAAGTACCACTACCAAAAGCGACTTCCTTATCCGTGATAACTGTTCGCTCACCGTTGTACCACCATTTTTTCCCGTACCAAAACTTACTTGAGTGAGTGAGGTAGCCGACACCTAGCACTGCTAAGATACTAGCCCAAAATAAAGACTGATTTGGGATAGGAAAAATGTTATAAAAATGATTTGCAATCATTAAGGCTACTAGAGCGGTAAAAACTGCTGATGTTAGATGACGACGAAGCAAAGCTTCAACTGACTGGTAGGCAAAAAAGACGATACCAATCAAAGGCCATATTTTACCATCCAAAGAAGGAATGCCAAAATTTCCTTGCAGCAAGATCCAGGCTGCTAAAACCAATAAAACAATACCAAATGCTTTCTTTTTCATGTTTTTTACCTCATATTTCTTAGATTTTCTTTTAGGAGGGACTGGTAATGTCGTGATACATGAACCTCCTTGTGCGTCTGATAAAAGGAAATGGTGCCCGTTCCTGAAAAGGACTTGTCCACTGAGTAAATCTGACGGATGTTTGTGATAGTTGACTTGGACACTCGACTAAAATAGCGAGGCAGGATGGACTCCAACTCATAGAGCTTGAGACGAACCTCATAAGCTTCCTTCTGGGTATGAGCGTAGATCTTGCTCCCTTCTGTTTCAAAGAAGAGAATTTCTGACAGGTCTAGATAATATTCACCTGTCCCCTTGTAAAAAGTCAACCTCGGAGCCTTTGACTCTTGCAAGAGCCGTTGCAAGTCTGCAATTTCATCTGTCAAAGTGGGTGTCTTGATGACAATTTCAGTCTCCTCTAAATTGCCGTCAATCTCAATTCGTAACTTCATCACATCTCCTTTCTGACTCTACTATATCAAAGCTAAGTTAGGAATACAAGGGCAAAAAAGCAAGTGGTCAATTTGAAGCAGTAAGTGGTTGTAGGGTCGGCTTAACTTACATGTCAGAATAGGAAGAAAAGGAATCCCCACAACAGACCACAAGCATAGCCAACCAAGACATCCTTGGAATAATGAACACCCCCTAAAACCCTCACCAACCCCAACAAAGCTGAAAAGAGCAAGCATGCCAAGCCAGCAGGTAGACTAGCATGCAGACAGGCCATGGAGATGATAGTTGCCGAAAAGACATGGCGACTGGGCATCGACTGTCCCGAGCTATCTTTTTCAAGCAGGGGACAGATATCCCAAGTTTCATAGGGGCGTGGGTGATTGATTTTCTTACGAAACAGGGACAAGGTCACAAAACCTGATGCAGGAATAAGCACATAAACCCCAACTTGCTGACCAAGTCCTAGTTGCAGGTAAGTGGTGGCTAGCAAGATCAGATAGACCATGGGCATGGCGACTGTCATCAAGCGATTAAAACTGCGTAACAGAAATAAAAGGGTGGGATAGCTGGTGAGTCTGGAGCTGATGTTTTGATACCATTCTTGATAATTTTTCATTAAATTTCTCATTCATTATCTTGTTTTTGTCTACTGGTGAGACGTTTGTCTTCTAGTATAGTGCAGAAAAAGAAGGCCGTCAAGCCTTCTTTTGATTTATTCTTCTGCTTCATCTTCTGTAAACTGACTATTGTACAAGTCAGCATAGAAGCCACCTTGCGCCATCAGCTCCTCGTGGTTGCCTTGTTCGATGATATTGCCATCTTTCATGACCAGAATCAAGTCAGCGTTACGGATGGTTGACAAGCGGTGGGCAATGACAAAGGATGTGCGTCCTTCCATCAAACGGTCCATGGCTTTTTGAATCAATTCCTCTGTACGTGTGTCGACTGAGGATGTCGCCTCGTCCAAAATCAAGAGCGGTGCATCCTTGAGAAGGGCACGAGCAATGGTCAAGAGCTGTTTCTGTCCGACAGACAAGGTCACGGTATCATCCAAAACAGTATCGTAGCCATCTGGCAAAGTCATGATAAAGTGGTGGATTCCCACAGCCTTGCTGGCTTCCATCATTCGTTCATCACTGATGTCTGTCTGATTATAGATCAAGTTCTCTCGAATCGTTCCTTCAAAGAGCCAAGTGTCCTGCAAGACCATAGAAAAGGCATCATGCACTTCTGAACGCTTCATGTCCTTGGTATCCACACCATCGATACGGATACTTCCCTTATCTATCTCATAGAACTTCATCAAAAGATTGACAATGGTTGTCTTACCAGCCCCAGTCGGTCCAACGATAGCGACTTTCTGACCTGCATGAGCCGTCGCAGAAAAGTCATGGATGATGGTGCGCTCTGGTATATAGCCAAAGGACACGTGATCAAAAACCACTTCCCCTTTCATATGGGCCAATTGTCTGTTCTTATGAGATTCATCCTGCATCTCAGCTTCAGCTAGAAATTCTAATACACGAGTCATGGCTGCACTCGCTTGTTGCAAGCTCGTAATCCCTTGAGCAATCTGTGACAGAGGTTGGGAGAAGGTCCGTACGTAAACCATAAAGGCTACAATAATCCCTATAGTGATATGTCCTTCTAACGCCAGCGCGGCCCCAACGATGATGACTAAGACATAACTAAAGTTCCCAACAAAGAACATGGCTGGCATCATGATACCAGAGATAAACTGAGATTTCCAGATACTATCATGCAAGTCTTGGTTTAAACCTGCAAATCTCGCTTTGGAGGTGTCCACTGCGTTGTAGCTGGTCACTACATTATGGCCAGAGTACATCTCTTCCACATAACCATTGACGGCCGCTAGATTATTTTGTTGGGCTTTAAAATAACCCTGTGACTTGGCCATGATTATGGAAACCGCCGCAAAACCAACAAGGGTTGATACAACGGTTACCAATGCCAAAATCCAGTTCATCCCAAACATGGTCACCAAGACAGCAATCAACAAGAAACTAGCTGAAAGAACTGTCCCTAGACTTTGGTTGAGAGATTGCGCTGCTGTATCCACATCATTGGTCACGCGCGAAAGGGTATCTCCTTGTGAATGACGGTCAAAATAGCCAAGTGGCAAACGATTGATTTTTTCAGCGATTGCTGTCCGCAAGCGTTTTGAAAAATGTTGGATACTCGTTGAAAAGATATAGGCCTGTGTATAGTTAAGGATGGCGCCAAATACATAGAGAATCACTAAAAAGCTAGCAATACTTGACACAGCCTCTAAATCAATTCCAGTCATCAAACCATCTGAAATCAAGTTAGTAATTTCTTTAATCTTAGTTGGACCATAAACGGTAATGATGCTTGAAATGACTGCAGCCACAACTGCTATTAGGAGAGGGAGTTGGAGGCCTGCCATATAAGGTTTGCACTGTTTCCAGACCGACACTTTTTTATTTTCCATGTTCCAATTCCTCCTTCGATAGTTGTGAGTAGGCAATTTCTTGGTAGACTTCGTTGGTAGCTAGAAGTTCCTTATGGGTGCCTTGTCCCACGACTTTACCTTGATCCAAAACAATGATCAGGTCAGCATCCATGATGGTTGAGATGCGTTGCGCTACGATGAGCTTGGTCATGGATTTTGTTTTCTCAGCTAGTTCTTGGCGTAGGACACGATCTGTCTTGTAGTCCAAGGCTGAGAAGGAATCATCAAAGATGAGAATCTCTGGTTTACGAGCCAAGGCACGCGCAATGGCCAAACGCTGTCTTTGACCTCCTGAGAAGTTGGTTCCACCTTGGGCCACTTCTGATGCAAGTCCTGCTTCCTTATCCTCGATAAAGGTTTTAGACTGGGCCAATTCTAGAGCTTGCCACATAGCAGCCTCACTTAGAGGAGTTTCCTTGCTCTTACCAAAGTCTAAGTTCTCCTTGACATCTCCAGAAAAGAGCACAGCTTTTTGTGGAATATAGCCGACCTTATTGCGCAAGTCTTCCAAATCGTAATCTTGCACATTGACACCATCCACTAGGATTTCTCCATCTGAAACGTCGTAAAAACGAGGCAAGAGGTTGACTAGGGTGGACTTACCTGATCCAGTCGATCCGATAAAGGCTACGGTTTGACCCGCTTCTGCTTTGAAAGTGACATGTTCCACGACTGCTTCAGAGTTTTTAGAGTAGCGGAAAGTTACATCACGAAATTCCACTTGTCCTTGAACTGAAGGATCCGCTGTCTGTGCATGACTAGGATTTTCAATAGAAGAATGCAAATCCAATACTTGATTGATACGTCCTGCCGAAACCAAGGTACGAGGAAGAACGATAAAGAGTGCTCCCATGAGAAGGAAGCCCATCACGACCTGCATAGCATAAGACATGAAGACCACCATATCACTAAAGAGTGGTAGACGTTCTGCCAAACTTGCATCGTTGATAATATAGGCACCGATCCAGTAAATGGCTAGACTCAAGCCACTAGAAATCGCCATCATAATGGGATTCATAATAGCCATCAATCGATTGACAAAGAGATTGAGACGTGTTACCTCATCGTTGGCTGCTTCAAATTTTTCATCTTGGTAATCTTCCGCATTGTATGCACGAACAACTCGAATCCCAGTCAAACTTTCACGAGTGATGCTATTGAGTTTATCTGTCAATTTTTGGATGACAGATTGTTTTGGAAAGGCCAGAGTCAGGAGAACAGTTGTCATCAAAACATTGACGATAACAGCGATTACTACTGCCCAGAGCCAGTATTCCGATTTCCCAAGGATTTTTCCAATGGCCCAGATAGCCATGATTGGTCCACGAGTAACCACTTGCAAGCCCATGGTAAAGAGCATCTGTACCTGGGTAATATCATTGGTCGTCCGAGTCAAAAGACTTGGGATTGAAAAGCGCTTGATCTCTGTCTGCGAAAAATCTAAAACACGATGAAATACGTCTCTACGTAGATGGGTTGTATAGGATGCTGCAACGCGAGCGGCAAAGAAACCAACCATAACAGATGAAAAGAAAGCCAATAACGACAATCCAATCATCTTCGCAGCTGGTGACCAGAGTTCACCCAATTGCGTTCCAGACGTTCCCAGTAATTCTGTAATTTGCGAAATATAGGTCGGCACCTCTAACTCGAGATAGACCGAGAAACAAGTGAACAGAATCGTAAGGGCGATCATCCCCCACTCTTTTCCTGTGATACGCTTAGCGAGTTTCTTCATTCTCTCCTCCTATCTTCTCAACATTTGCTTGCAATTGCCCGAGTACCTTTTCAAAGATTGCCAAGTCTGACTTTGAAACACCCTCTAGCAGGCTCTGATCAATCCGATCAAAAAAAGCCTTAACTTTTTGCATCTGCGAACGCGATTTCTCCGTCAGGCGAACAAATTTTGCCCGCTTATCTCTGGGGCTCGCCTCTAACTCGACCAAACCATTTTGTACCATGCGCTTGACTAAATTACTCGCCACAGATTTAGTAATATTGAGTTCCTGTTCAATATCCTTAATCAGGACCAGTTCCTCTTTTTGTTCACAATGATCTAAAAAACGCAGAACCTGCCCTTGCGGTCCACCCATAAATTCAATGCCACATCGCTTGGCTTCTTTCTGTACCATCAGATGAACCTGGTGTCCAAAACGTTTGAACATTAACATCGGCTTGTCCATGATTGCTCCTTTCTTATCTTTTAAATAGTTCTCACAAGAACTATTTAAGTTTCCATGAGAACTATTTTATCACTTTCAGAAGAGATGTCAAGAAAAAAGTTTTCAAGAGAACTATTTTAGTTTAAATTGACATTAGGCAATATTTTTTCTATAATAAGCACTAACTACCATGGATAGAAATCCATTCACTCGATGAAGGGAGAAAACGTTCAAATGAAACCAGAAGAACAAAAAGTTTTAGGGATTTTAGCAACTATTTTTGGAGCCATCGCACTTTTAGGGTCTTGGATTCCGTTTATTAACTATCTGTCTTTTTTCATCGCTATTGTCGCTTTGATCTTGGGCATTATCGGCCTTATCGTCAACCTTAAAAAACGGAAAACGATGGCCATTATCGGAACATCCCTAGCAATTGCTTCTGTTGTACTTTTCTTTACGGCCCAGGTACTGTACGCTAATGTCTACAAAGAGTTTGCTAGGGAGTTTAACCGTTCCTACAGCGAGGCCAGTGCCTCAATGGAACGCGAAGAAGAGAGCGACTTGACAGATGATAGCACCTATTCCAGCCCAGAGGAGGAGGAAGAAGATACCTTCACCTGGACCCGAGAACAGTTCGACGCCTTAATCGAAGGTGACCTTGACAACAAAGGAAAAGGTGGTACCAACTACAAAGATATTATCAAAAAACACGGACTACCAGACTCCGAGTTTGACTCCACTATCGGAGGTTATGATACGAGAAAAATCACCTATATCTCCATTGGTGACAAAATCAAGACTGTTACCTTAACTTTTGCAAAACAGGACAATGGACAGCTCTTGCTCGTTCATAAAATAGCTGTAGGCCTAGGAGGAAGCCAGCAGCAAAAAGATTCAGATTCTGGGACCAGAGTCTAGGTTCAAATATCAAAAAAACGAACAGCTAGTAAAACTGTTCGTTTTTCTATTAGAATCCATCTACGTTTGTGTAGATTTTCTGTACGTCTTCGTCGTCTTCAAGAACGCTGTAAAGTTTTTCAAAGGTTTCAAGGTCTTCGCCTGACAATTCTACTTCAGACTGAGGAATCATTTCCAATTCAGTCACTTGGAATTCTTGGATACCTGACTCACGAAGGGCAACAATAGCTTTGTGAAGGTCTGTTGGAGCTGTGTAAACCGTGATTGTTCCTTCTTCTGCTTCTACATCGTCCACATCCACATCAGCTTCGAGCAAAAGTTCAAAGATAGCATCCGCATCTTCACCTGCAAATACGATAACACCCTTGTTGTCAAAGAGGTAAGAAACAGAACCTGAAGCGCCCATATTTCCGCCATTTTTACCAAAAGCTGCACGGACATTAGCTGCGGTACGGTTGACGTTTGAAGTCAAGGTATCCACAATCAACATAGAACCATTTGGTCCAAATCCTTCGTAACGTCCTTCTGTAAAGGTTTCGTCTGTGTTTCCTTTTGCTTTATCAATCGCTTTATCGATAACGTGTTTTGGCACTTGGGCTTGTTTAGCACGATCGATAACGAATTTCAAAGCAGTGTTTGATTCTGGGTCTGGATCACCTTTTTTAGCTGCTACATAGATTTCTACACCAAATTTTGCATATACTTTAGAGTTAGCTCCATCTTTAGCCGTTTTCTTGGCTACGATATTGGCCCATTTACGTCCCATTAGGAATCTCCTTTTTTCACATTTTAATCTTTCTTATTATAACACAAGTTTTTTCGATTTTCACTAGAGGAAATGGATTTTATTCAGCAAATCCAGCTAGAATTGTCCTTTGGCTGCCAAGATTGCCTTGCCTTCTTTTATCAAGGGATGACGGAATAGTGAGAAGTACAGTTGAATGGTCATGGCAACCCAGATAAGGGGTTCGCAAAGGATAACTCCCCTATACCCTGCCCAAGGGATAATCAAGACCACAAAAACGATTTTCCCGATTAGTTCTATAAAACTGGAAACAAGTGGTAAGATTTTTTGCCCCAATCCCTGTAAACAATTGCGATAAATCAGCAAAAGGCTCAAAATCGGATAAAAGACTGAACTGATTTGCAGGTAGAGGCTACCATTTTCTACCAAGTATCCATCCGTCGAACTGGCTAAGAAAGAAACCAAGCTAGGACTGGCAAAAAAGAGGAAAATACAAACAAAACCTGCCCAGGACATGCTCAAACGACTCCCAATACCAAGACCTTGAACTATGCGGTCTGGTCGCTTGGCCCCGAGATTCTGAGAGGCAAAGGTCGTCATAGCAGAAGAAATAGCGGTCATCGGAAGAAGAGCAAAAGCCATAATGCGTCGAGCTGCTGTTTGGGCGCTAATAATCACGGCTCCAAAGGTATTGACAGAAGACTGTAAAATCACACTGCCAATAGACACAATCGAACTCATCAAACCCATAGCCAAACCTTGCTCTAAAAGATCCGCGTACAAGGCCTTGTTCCATTTAAAATGCTTGAGTTGAGGGAGGAGTTCTGGAACACTCTTGCGGATATAATAAAAGCAGAGAACCGCTGACAAGCCTTGCGAGATAATGGTAGCAAGGCCCGCAGATTGAACTCCCAGATGCAGTTGCGTAATAAAATACAAATCCAGAGCTACATTGACCAAGGCAGAAAAAATCAGAAATCCAAGAGCCGCTAGACTATCTCCAATGGACCGCAACAAGCCGGCAAAAAGATTATAAGCGAAGCTGACGCCTACACAGGTCACAATCATAGAAATATATTGATAGGATTGAGGAAGGATTTCTGCAGGGGTATCTAAATATTGCAAGAGTGGATACAGACCGACAAAGCCCATCAGCATGACCACAATGCTCAAAAGAGCACCTAAAATCCAAGTGGCTGCTACTGCTTCCTTGATTTTGGTGAAATTACGAGCTCCATAATAGCGGGCAATGACAATCCCCATCCCATTGCCAACACCAAGCGTAAAGCCTATAATCAAGTCAAAAATGGCAGTTGTCGCCCCTACTGCAGCCAAGGAATCTTGACCAAGAAAACGCCCAACAATCAAGACGTCTGCAGTATTATAAAGCTGTTGGAAAATATTAGACAGCAAGATTGGAAAGGCGAAGCTTAAAAGCGCAGGAAGAATAGGACCATGTATCAAGTCCACGGATCGTTTCTTATTCATAAAGCTATTATATCAGCTTTCTAGAAGAGCGACAAGGATTGCTTGGCTTTCTTAAAATCAATTGCTTACAGAGAAACAATTTGCTATAATCAAGAAAAGGAGGTCACTTATGAGTTTGACCAGTCAATTAATTACCGATGTATTTCCTGATCTTGATAAGGTTGAAAAGCTAAACAAGGAAGCTTTTCCCGAGGAAGAACGAGTCCCTCTGTCTGAGTTCTTACGCTATCAGGACCGAGAAGACGCTCACTTTTTTGCCTTTTATAACCAAGAAGAGTTTGTCGGCTTTGCTTTTGCCATTTCCAATCCAAAGGCCTTCTATATCAGTTTTTTTGCCATCATGCCCCACTTGAGAAGCCACGGATATGGAAAAGAGATCATCGAAAAGCTGACAGATTTTTACCAGCGAACCATGTTGCTGGAAGTCGAGCGATTGGATGAAGAATGCGATAACTTGGAGCAGAGAAAGGCTCGCATGGATTTCTATCGCCAAAATGGCTTTAAAACAGCCAATGCTTTCCTAGAGTACGATGATTTGAGTTTTGAAATCCTCTATCGTGGCGACCATTTTGACGAAGAAGCCTATCGCGACATCTTCCAAAAGTTACAGGATGAACATTATTTTGACTTTCACATCGAATATCGTCGTTTTAGTGATCATTAGTTCTTTCATCTGAAATAAACATAAAAAGTAGCAGTTCCTATCTGCTACTTTTTATGTTATTCTTCAATTTCGATTTCAAGTCCGTCGCCTAGGTCAAGCGTTACTTCTTGGTTAGGTGCTAGATCTTCTGCGACAGAGGTAGGAGTTGTCCCTTCTTCATCTTCAATCAAGCCATATTGAACACGGACTTGGTGGTCAATGGCATCAAAGATCTCCGGATGATCCGCCAAGTATTTCTTAGCATTTTCAGATCCTTGTCCAATTTTTTCACCCTTATAAGAGTACCATGCTCCCGCTTTTTGGATGATATCGAGATCACTTGCGATCTTCAAGAGCTCACCAGTTTTAGAAATCCCTTCTCCGTACATGATTTCAACAAAGGCTTCCTTAAATGGTGGAGCTACCTTGTTTTTCACGACCTTGATCTTGGTTTCCTTACCGACATTGGTATCTTTTTGGTCACCAGTTCCCTTGATTTGCGTACTTCCACGAACATCCAAACGGACTGAAGCGTAGAATTTCAAAGCACGTCCACCAGGTGTTGTTTCTGGATTTCCAAACATGACCCCAACTTTTTCACGCAATTGGTTGATAAAGATGGCAATTGTTTTGGTTTTATTGATAGAAGCACCAAGTTTACGCATAGCCTGGCTCATCATACGAGCCTGCAAACCAACGTGACTGTCTCCAATATCCCCATCAATTTCCGCACGAGGTACAAGGGCCGCAACTGAGTCGATAACGACAAGGTCAACTGCACCTGAGTCAATCAATTTTCCAGCAATTTCAAGACCTTGTTCACCTGAGTCTGGTTGTGACAAGAGCAATTCGTCAATGTTCACACCAAGGGCTGCAGCATAGGCTGGGTCAAGAGCATGTTCCGCATCGATAAAGGCTGCAATACCACCTTCTTTCTGTGCTTGCGCAACAGCGTGAAGGGCAACCGTTGTCTTACCAGATGATTCTGGTCCATAGATTTCGATGATACGTCCCTTAGGATAACCACCTGAACCAAGAGCAATGTCCAGAGCCAATGAGCCTGAGCTCATCACTTGAACTTTTTGCTCCGCGCGCTCACCCAAGCGCATGATTGAGCCTTTACCAAAGTCTTTTTCGATCAATTTAAGAGCATCATTCAATGCTTTTTCACGGTCTGCTCCAAATTTTTTCCCAATTTCATCTAATTTTTTTGTTGGTTTTTTCGCCATTTTGTTCTCCTATATTCTACTGGTCCTTAGACCTATCTTTCATTATACCAAAATTTAGTCACTTAATAAAGCCTTGCGAACTAGGTTAAAGGCATGCATGACCGCAATATGTCGGACATCTGCTCGACTCCGTCCTGCGATATTAGCCTTGATAACCTCTGTCCCTTTTGCATGTGCCAGTCCAATAAAAACTGTACCAGCTGGATGACCCTCTAGGCTATCTGGCCCAGCTACACCTGTCAGACTGACTCCATAATCAGACTGAGTCTTGATCCGTGCCTGCTCTGCCATTTTTCGAGCCGTAAACTCAGAAACAACCCCGTGTTCTTTTAGCTCTTGCTCGGAAATATCCAACATCTTGGACTTTTCTTCTAGGCTGTAAGTGACAAAACCGCCATTAAAGATTGCTGAAACGCCCGAAAAGTCTGCTAATGTCGCTTGAAAGAGACCTGCCGTCAAGCTTTCTGCCGCAGTAATGCTTTTCTGTCTCTTCTTTAGCTCTTCTACAACGACACTTGCGAGGCTGGTTTCTTCCCCATATCCGTAACAGATGTCTCGTAAAGAAATTCCCTCGAAAGTTTGGCGACTCAAGATTTGATTTTCTAGGATGTCCAGCGCTTGATCAGCCTTTTCTTGACTAACTGCTTTTGTAGACAAGCGCAAGGTCACTTCTCCTGTTTTGGCATACGGCGCCAAAGTCGGATCGGTTTGATGGTCAATCAAATCCGCCAAAATGGTCACCAACTGACTCTCCCCAATTCCAAAGAAACGGAGCACACGTGAGTATAACTTGGTACCAGTCATTAACTTGGGTAAGAGTTGGTTTAAGACCATAGGTTTCAACTCACTCGGCGGTCCTGGAAGGACCACGTAGGTTACGCCATCCACTTCCGACACCCCTCCTACTGCTAAACCTGTCTCATTTGGCAGTGGAGTTGCTCCTTCTACAATTTGGGCTTGGCGCTCATTATTCGGTGTCCGAGCATAGTCAGGTCTATGAGCAAAGAAGATATCCAGTTTCTCTTGCGCTTGAGGGTCAAACACTAGATTTTTTCCTAAAAATTTTGCCAGAGTTTGTTTGGTCAAATCATCCTCAGTTGGTCCCAAGCCCCCTGTCAAAATCACAAGATTGCTACGTTGACTCGCAATCTCCAGCAAGGACAAAAGACGAGCTTCATTATCTCCAACAGCTGTTTGGAAGTAGACATCTACCCCGATTTCGGCTAGTTTCTCTGATAAAAACTGAGCATTGGTATTGACAATCTGCCCTGTTAAAATTTCTGTTCCGACAGCAATAATTTCTGCTTTCATGTTTCCTCCTACTTATCTATTCGAATTTTTTTGAAAAAATCGCAGGAAATTTCCCACGATTTGATTCTTTTCTTATTCTGCTTCTTCGTTTGAAGCGTTAGTACTGGTTGAAGGTGCTGTCCGACCAAAGGCTGTTTCGTACAGTACCGCATTGGTTTCCAATTCTGTCACTGGCTCTTTACCTAGTGAACTACGCAAGAGATTTTGCATTTCAAGCATATGTTCTGAAGTGACAATCTGATAAGAAATTCCCTGTAGCTCAGCATCTTCCCCACGCAATTGATGCGTTTCGATATTCTTGAAAGAATCTTGATAGCCGAGCAATTGTGGAATGCTCTTAGCTGATAAGTCTACATTGGTCTGCATGTTATCACTCAAAGCTTTGAGGATACCTTGATAATGACTCACACTGTTTAGGCTCAAAACCTTCTCAACAATCTTTTGAATGACTTCACGTTGACGTTTTTGACGACCATAGTCTCCCTCTGGGTCTTGGTAACGCATCCGTGAATACACCAGAGCTTCCTCACCATTCAAGGTTTGTTCTCCAACACCGATGGAAATCTTATTAAACTCCTCTTGGTCAGCAATCGAAATTGGGAAACCGAGTGTATTGTTGACGGTAATTCCACCAACCGCATCCACCAATTGTTGAAGCCCCTGCATGTTAACCATCACATAGCGGTCAATGTGGATATTCATCATCTTTTGAATAGTAGAAATTGCAAGTTCCGCACCACCATTAGCATAGGCCGCATTGAGTTTAGCTTCCTGAACTTGACCGTTTCCAGTCTCAATCTTGGTCAAAATATCCCGTTCCAAACTCATCATAGTGGTTTTCTTTGTTTTGGGATTAACCGTCAAGAGAATCATGGAATCACTATTTCCCGCCCACGGGTCTGTACGTTCCACATTTCCCGTATCTACCCCCATCAAGAGGATGGTCAGAGGCTCCGTCGCTTCGATAACGTTGGTTTCTTCCCCGATTTTTTTGTAAGTCTTTTTACTTAGGGTTTCTGTTCCCTGTTGGTAGATGGTATAGCCATAAACCGCTACACCTAAAACTGTTACTGCTAGGAAACCTAGCACCATTCCAATTAATTTTTTAATCATCTCGTTATTCATTTATCAGCTTGCCCATCAGACAAACATCTAAAAATATCCCTTCTGCTAAATAGGCTCCTCTTTCTTGTAAGCCTTCTGTGATAAATCCCATTTTTGAGTAGAGGTGGATAGCGGCCTCGTTTCGTTTTTGTACACTGAGTTGCAAACGGCGCAAGACACCACTGGATTTAGCCCACTCAATTCCCTCTTCAAGGAGTATGCTTCCTAAGCCATGATTCCAAAACTTCCTTTGGATGACCAAAAAGATATCCCCGATGTGGCGAATCCGTATACGTTGCTCTGCCGTGATGTTCAAAACACCTGCAATTTCATCATTCAGGAGGGCTAGGAGAGTGATTTGGTTATCTGAAGTCGCTTGCTTTTCAATAAAAAGCACCATTTCAGATTCTGTCATCAGGATACCATTTTCATCCAAGCTGGTAAAATCTGTCTCCTGACCAACTAAATCCAAGAATGCAACCAAAGCAGCCGCATCCTGAACTTCAGCCTCACGAATACAAAGTTCATACTCCACCTTGAAGCTCCTTAATCAGTTGTTCAGCACGAGAACCCTGAGCAGTAAAATAGAGGCGACGACCTTCAGCTTCTTTCAAGAGTTCCAACTCCAAATAGGAATCTGGTAAATCCTTACCTAAAAGATGGCCCCACTCAATAACGGTCACACCACCACCGAAGAGAAACTCATCCAAGTCAATAGAATCAGCATCCCCCTCAATCCGATAGACATCCAAGTGGTAGAGCGGAAGGCGACCCTCATACTCTCTCACGATGGTGTAAGTTGGACTTTTGATCATCTGACGAATACCCAAGCCCTTGGCAAGACCCTTTGTAAAGGTTGTTTTACCAGCACCCAATTCTCCAGACAAGATCAAAACATCATTTTTTTGGAGCAAGGTCCCTAGGCGTTCTCCCAGATTGATCAGCTCTTCTTCATTTTTTGTGTACATGCTACTATTATACCAAAAAGTTCTATTTTATGTAAATTTTCTTTACAAACTTACTATAACAACTTTGGTAAAATAAGGGATTTTTATTGATAGAAAAGCGTTTTCAGAAGAATATACACATGGCGCTAACAAGTAAAATATCTCGGATTACGTGCCCGTAAAAAGAAAATTCTCTTCTCATAGATTTTGGAAATAAAAATCGAGCAAAAATAAATCCCAAACCAACATAAAAAACAATAGATAAAACCGTCATTGGATTTCTCAAGAACAGCAAGGTTGCCAGAGCTGTCAGGACAACTGTTTTTTTCTTATTGAGAGTAGTTTTCAAATCTCGACTGTACTTCTCAAATGGTAAAAAGACAAGTAAATCAATGCCAAATAAGAAAAAGAAGGAAGGCAAGAAAAGATCTACTAACTCTTGCTGAAAAGCTGTCTGTGTTAAAATAGTCTCCGACAACACAAGACAGACACCTACTAGGTTTAAGACCAACATGGTACTATAAAATAGTTTCACTTTTTTCTGACTGTTTATAATGCTATGAACATCCTGATCTCGAGTATAAAAGAAATTCATCCCTGCGCACAGACCTGATGCCAATACGATAAACACTAGAAAACAAGCGCTTGACTGCTTTAAGGTTAAGATGGCTCCCTTCCACAGTAAACAGCTACTCAAACTAATCTGGATCAAAGCTAATAACAATAAGATGCGAATTGATTTTATCATTTTCAGTTCTCCCTTCGTATACATGATTATACTCTGCGAGAAAGATAAAAATTCCCCTCTCTTCTCAAATGTCCAATTTTGACGCTCAACTGACAAAATGAAAAATAGTTGAAGCGATTTGAGAGATATTGCTTCGTGCTCACCTAACCCCAATAGACAGAAGTGTAAAACAAAAGAGAACCCAAAGGTTCTCTCGTTTGCTTTTATTCTACTGTTTCTTCAACTTTTATTTCCACAGTTTCGTCTACTGGAGCATTTTCTGTCTCTTCTTGTTCTGGAGCCAGATATGATGCTTCATTGATAGCCTGTGGTTCAAGGTTACGGTAGCGAGCCATACCAGTACCTGCTGGGATGATCTTACCGATGATAACATTTTCCTTGAGTCCAAGGAGATGATCTTTCTTACCACGGATGGCTGCATCTGTAAGGACACGAGTTGTTTCCTGGAAGGAAGCCGCTGACAAGAAACTGTTGGTTTCAAGTGAGGCTTTGGTGATTCCCATAAGGACTGGACGACCTGTCGCTGGAACTCCACCTGCGATAAGAACATCCTTGTTGGCATCTGTAAAGTCGTTGATATCCATGAGAGTACCCATAAGAAGGTCTGTGTCACCTGGATCCATGACACGAACTTTACGGATCATTTGACGAACCATTACCTCGATGTGTTTGTCACCGATTTCTACCCCTTGGCTCCGGTAAACTTTTTGTACTTCACCGAGAAGGTAAGTTTCAACTGACAAGACATCACGAACAGCAAGGAGACGTTTTGGTTGGATAGAACCTTCTGTCAATGCTGCACCACGAGAGACTTGGTCTCCAACTTCGACACGCATACGTGCTGTAAATGGAACCACGTACTCACCTTCGCCAGTTTCACCCTTAACAAAGACTTTCTTGGTACGAGTTGAAGCATCTTCTTCGATGGCTGTAACCTCACCCTTGACTTCAGTGATGACCGCTTCCCCTTTAGGATTGCGGGCTTCAAAGATTTCTTGGACACGAGGAAGACCCTGAGTGATATCGGTATTTGAGGCAACCCCACCCGTGTGGAAGGTACGCATTGTAAGCTGTGTACCAGGTTCCCCGATAGATTGGGCAGCAATTGTACCAACTGCTTCACCAACTTCAACCGCATCACCTGTCGCCAAGTTGATACCGTAACAGTGACGGCAGACACCATGACGAGTGTTACATGTAAATACCGAACGGATAGTAACTTCTTCCACGCCAGCATTAACAATTTCACGCGCCTTGTCTTCTGTAATCAACTCATTTGGACCGATGATAACCGCACCAGTTTCTGGGTGTTTAACAGTTTTCTTAGTGTAACGACCATTGAGACGCTCTTCGAGAGACTCGATCATCTCTTTCCCTTCTGCGATAGAGCGGATCAAGAGACCACGGTCTGTTCCACAGTCATCCTCACGGATGATAACGTCTTGGGCAACGTCAACCAAACGACGAGTCAAGTAACCTGAGTCGGCTGTCTTAAGGGCCGTATCGGTCATACCTTTACGAGCACCGTGAGTTGAGAAGAACATTTCGAGTACTGACAAACCTTCGCGGAAGTTTGAAAGGATTGGCAATTCCATGATACGTCCGTTCGGAGCCGCCATCAGACCACGCATACCGGCAAGCTGTGAGAAGTTTGAGATGTTACCACGGGCTCCAGAGTCCATCATCATAACGATTGGGTTCTTAGGATCTTGGTTGGCAACCAAACGTTTCTCCAATTTTTCACGGGCAGCACGCCATTCAGCTGTAACAGCGTTGTAGCGCTCATCGTCCGTAATCATACCACGACGGAATTGTTTGGTGATTTGTTCTACACGTTTGTGTGATTCTTCGATGATTTCAGTCTTGTCATCAACGACTGGGATATCGGCGATACCTACTGTCAAACCTGCAAGAGTTGAGTGATGGTAACCGAGGTTCTTCATGCGGTCAAGTAGGGCAGAAGTTTCTGTCGTACGGAAACGTTTGAAGATTTCAGCGATGATATTCCCAAGGTTTTTCTTCTTGAATGGAGGATTGAGTTCAAGGTTGCGAATGGCTTCCTTGATATCGCCACCTAGTGGCAAGAAGTACTTAGCTGGGAGTCCTTCTGTCAAGTTCGCATTATTTGGTTCTTGCAAGTAAGGTAGACCCTCTGGCATGATGTCGTTGAAGAGGATTTTACCAACTGTTGTCAGCAAGACCTTGTGTTTTTGCTCCTCTGTCCATGGTTTGTTGAGGCTGTCAGTTGCAATACCTACACGTGAATGGAGGTGAACATAACCATTACGGTAAGCCATAACAGCTTCGTCACGGTCTTTGAAGACCATTCCTTCACCTTCACGACCAGCTTCTTCCATAGTCAAGTAGTAGTTACCCAAAACCATGTCCTGAGATGGAGTAACAACTGGTTTACCATCTTTAGGGTTCAAGATATGCTCAGCAGCCAACATCAAGATACGAGCTTCTGCTTGGGCTTCTTCTGAAAGCGGTACGTGGATGGCCATTTGGTCCCCGTCAAAGTCGGCATTGTAGGCTTCACAGACAAGTGGGTGCAAGCGAAGGGCCTTACCATCAATCAAGACTGGCTCGAAGGCTTGGATACCCAAACGGTGAAGGGTCGGTGCGCGGTTCAAAAGTACTGGGTGCTCTTTGATTACTTCTTCAAGGATATCCCAGATACGTTCATCTCCACGTTCCACCAAGCGTTTAGCTGCTTTGACGTTTTGCACGATGTCGCGGGCAACGATTTCACGCATGACAAATGGTTTAAAGAGCTCAATCGCCATTTCACGTGGCACACCACATTGGTACATCTTAAGAGTTGGACCAACGGCGATAACGGAACGTCCTGAGAAGTCAACACGTTTACCGAGCAAATTTTGACGGAAGCGTCCTTGTTTCCCTTTAAGCATGTGGCTCAATGATTTAAGAGGACGGCTACCTGGTCCTGTGATCGGACGACCACGACGACCGTTGTCAATCAAAGCGTCAACCGCTTCTTGAAGCATACGCTTCTCATTTTGAACGATGATACCTGGTGCATTCAACTCAAGCAAGCGAGCCAAACGGTTGTTACGGTTGATAACACGACGGTAAAGGTCATTCAAGTCAGATGAGGCAAAACGACCACCATCCAACTGCAACATTGGACGAAGATCTGGTGGAATAACTGGAAGAATGTTGAGAATCATCCATTCAGGTTTATTTCCAGACTTGTAAAAGGCATCCAAAACATCCAAACGACGGATAGCTTTGACACGTTTTTGTCCAGTAGCTGTTTTCAACTCTTCTTTGAGTTCGGCAATTTCTTTTTCAAGATCTACTTGTTTCAAAAGGTCTTGGATAGCTTCGGCACCCATTTTGGCAACGAATGATCCATAACCGTACTCACGCAAGCGCTCACGGTATTCGCGCTCTGTCATGATAGATTTGTGCTCAAGTGGTGTATCCTTCGGATCAATCACCACATAAGCCGCAAAGTAGATAACTTCCTCGAGGGCACGAGGACTCATATCAAGGGTCAAGCCCATACGGCTTGGAATCCCCTTAAAGTACCAGATGTGAGATACAGGAGCTTTCAACTCGATGTGCCCCATACGCTCACGACGAACTTTTGTACGCGTTACTTCAACCCCACAACGGTCACAAACAATCCCTCTGTAGCGAATGCGTTTGTACTTACCACAAGCACATTCCCAGTCTTTCGTAGGACCAAAAATGACTTCATCAAAGAGTCCTTCACGTTCTGGTTTCAACGTACGGTAATTGATTGTTTCAGGTTTTTTGACTTCTCCATAAGACCATGAACGGACTTTGCTTGGAGAAGCTAGGGTGATTTGCATACTTTTAAAACGATTTACATCAACCACTATTTCTTCCCTTTCTATTCTAAGTGAACTGCTTATTCTTGGTCAGCAGCTTCTTCTGTTGCTTCCGCTTTTGCAGTTTCTTCAGCTTCAAATGCTGCTTTTGCATCTTGGGCTGCTTTTTCGCGGGCTTTTTCAAGGTCATCTACGTGGATGACATCTTCGTCCATTCCTTCATCCAAGTCACGAAGTTCCACTTCTTGATCATCTTCGTCAAGGACACGCATGTCAAGACCAAGAGATTGCAATTCTTTTACAAGAACTCGGAAGGATTCTGGGACACCTGGTTTTGGAATTGGTTTTCCTTTTGTGATAGCTTCATAAGCTTTCAAACGTCCGTTGATATCGTCAGACTTGTAGGTCAAGATTTCTTGAAGGACATTTGACGCACCGTAGGCTTCAAGAGCCCAAACCTCCATCTCACCGAAACGTTGTCCACCAAACTGAGCTTTACCTCCGAGTGGTTGTTGGGTAACGGTTGAGTATGGTCCGACTGAACGCGCGTGCAATTTATCGTCAACCATGTGGTGGAGTTTGATCATGTACATGACACCAACTGATACACGGTTGTCAAACGGCTCACCTGTACGTCCATCGTAAAGGATTGTCTTAGCATCGCTATCCATCCCTGCTTCTTTAACGGTTGACCAAAGGTCTTCAGAACTTGCTCCGTCAAAGACTGGCGTTGCGATGTGGATACCAAGAGTACGAGCTGCCATACCAAGGTGAAGCTCCATAACCTGACCGATATTCATACGTGATGGCACCCCAAGTGGGTTCAACATGATATCGACTGGAGTTCCATCTGGAAGGTAAGGCATGTCTTCTACAGGAACGATACGAGAGACAACCCCTTTGTTTCCGTGACGTCCGGCCATCTTATCTCCGACCTTGATCTTACGTTTTTGAGCGATGTAGACGCGAACCAGCATGTTAACGCCTGATTGCAACTCATCTCCATTTGCACGTGTAAAGATCTTAACATCACGAACGACACCATCGGCACCGTGTGGTACACGAAGAGAAGTATCACGCACCTCACGAGACTTGTCTCCGAAGATAGCGTGCAAGAGGCGTTCTTCAGCTGAAAGATCTTTTTCACCTTTAGGCGTTACTTTACCTACAAGGATATCGCCTTCTTTAACCTCAGCACCGATACGGATAATCCCCATTTCGTCAAGGTTTTTAAGGGCATCTTCCCCAACGTTTGGAATCTCACGAGTAATTTCTTCAGGCCCAAGCTTTGTATCGCGCGTTTCTGATTCGTATTCTTCGAGGTGGACAGATGTGTAGACATCGTCTTTGACCAGGCGTTCGCTCATGATAACGGCATCTTCGAAGTTGTAACCTTCCCAAGTCATGTAGGCAACGATTGGGTTTTGTCCAAGCGCCATTTCCCCTTTTTCCATAGAAGGTCCGTCAGCGATAAAGTCGCCTTTTTCAACGACATCGCCAACTTTAACAAGTGTACGTTGGTTATAAGCAGTACCTGAGTTTGAACGACGGAATTTTTGGATGTGGTAAACGTCCAATGAACCATCTTCACGGCGTACTTCTACCTTGTCAGCATCTGCGTATGTAACTTTACCATCATACTGAGCAATAACAGCAGCACCAGAGTCATGAGCTGCTTGGTATTCCATACCAGTACCAACGTAAGGTGCTTTTGGATCAATCAAAGGCACAGCCTGACGTTGCATGTTGGCACCCATGAGGGCACGGTTAGAGTCATCGTTTTCCAAGAAAGGAATACATGCTGTCGCAACGGCAACTACCTGTTTTGGTGATACGTCCATGTAGTCAACCACTTCTGCTGGATACTCTTGGTTGACCCCTTGGTGACGTCCCATGACAACTTTCTCAGCAAAAGTACCGTCTTCGTTGAGGCGAGAGTTAGCCTGCGCTACAGTAAATTCATCTTCTTCATCGGCTGTCAACCAAACGATTTCATTGGTAACAACTCCTGTTTCACGGTCAACCTTACGGTATGGTGTTTGAACAAATCCATACTTGTTCAAGTGTCCGTATGATGACAAGTTATTGATCAAACCGATGTTAGGTCCTTCAGGTGTCTCGATTGGACACATACGACCATAGTGAGTGTAGTGCACGTCACGTACTTCATATCCAGCACGGTCACGTGTCAAACCACCAGGCCCTAAGGCTGACAAACGGCGTTTGTGAGACAACTCAGAAAGCGGGTTGTGTTGGTCCATGAACTGTGACAACTGTGATGAACCAAAGAATTCTTTAACCGCAGCTGTTACAGGACGGATATTGATGATTTGTTGTGGTGTTAAAACTTCATTGTCCTGAACAGACATACGTTCACGGACATTACGTTCCATACGAGAAAGTCCAAGACGTACTTGGTTAGCAAGCAATTCACCAACTGCACGGATACGACGGTTTCCAAGGTGGTCGATATCATCCACACGGCCGATACCTTCCGCCAAGTTGAGGAAGTAGCTCATCTCTGCAAGGATATCTGCAGGAGTTACAACACGAACCTTGTCGTCTGGATTGGCATTTCCGATGATGGTTACAACACGGTCTGGGTCTGTTGGGGCAACAACCTTGAATTTTTGAAGGACAACAGGTTCTGTCAGAACAGCTGCATCGTTTGGAATATAAACGATCTTGTTCAAGTCGCCATCCAAGTGACTCTCGATACTTTCAATCACGCTACGAGTCATAACGGTACCAGCTTCTACCAAGATTTCACCAGTTTCAGGGTCTACCAATGGCTCCGCAATGGTTTGGTTAAGCAAGCGTGTTTTGATGTTGAGTTTTTTATTGATCTTGTAACGACCAACAGCTGCCAAATCGTAGCGGCGTGGATCGAAGAAACGTGCGACAAGCAAGCTACGTGAGCTTTCAGCAGTCTTAGGCTCACCTGGACGAAGCCGTTCGTAGATTTCTTTCAAGGCCTCGTCTGTACGAGAGTCCATTGGATTCTTGTGGATATCTTTTTCAACAGTATTGCGAACCAATTCGCTATCACCAAAGATATCAAAGATTTCATCATCACCTGAGAAACCAAGCGCACGAACCAAGGTCGTAAATGGAATCTTACGAGTACGGTCAATACGAGTATAGGCGATGTCTTTTGAGTCGCTTTCAAGTTCCAACCAAGCCCCACGGTTAGGAATGACAGTTGAACCGTAGCCTACTTTACCGTTCTTGTCTACTTTGTCATTAAAGTAAACACCTGGTGAGCGGACCAACTGAGAAACGATAATACGTTCACCACCATTGATGATGAAAGTACCCATTTCGGTCATGATTGGGAAATCACCAAAGAAGACTTCTTGAGTCTTGATTTCGCCTGTTTCTTTATTAATCAAGCGGAAGGTTACAAAAATTGGTGCTGAGTAGCTAGCATCGTGGATACGTGCTTCTTCGAGCGTGTATTTTGGTTCCTTGATTTCATAGCCAACAAATTCTAACTCCATTGTGTCTGTGAAGTTTGAAATTGGCAATACATCTTCAAAAACTTCCTTGAGACCGTGGTCTAGGAAATCCTTGAATGAATCCGTTTGAATTTCAATCAAATTTGGTAAGTCAAGAACTTCTTTGATTCTTGAAAAACTACGACGGGTACGATGTTTCCCGTATTGAACGTCATGTCCTGCCAAGATGATTCTCCTTTGTAAATAAATTCCAAGCCTTATCAATCAGGCTTTTCTAATCGTCATATGGTTTTAAAAACCCCTATCACCATGTCCCTTTGATGAATTTTCAGAATCTTTAAATCTTTGTTACAAGCACTCGAAAACCTGAAAAAAAGCACAAAAAGAGCAGCTAAATCTGACTTTTTCAGAAGATTTAACTGCTGTGAGCCTTGTCTGGACAATATTTCAGACAAAACCGACGACAAATGATTATTTATATTGTACCCTATTTAGCCAGATTTTTCAAGGTTTTTTTACTATTTTTTAAACAATCTTTTCCTATATATTATTTTAAAATTTCAAGAGAATGAAGCATTATATTTTCTCTCAAAAACTAGGAAAACGCTTGCACTAATGTTTACCTCGTGCTATACTGATAAGGAACAACTACACAAGGAGAATTGTGATGAAAAAGATCCCATCTCAAACTGAGAAAAAAATGATTTACGGTATCCGTTCTTTGAAAAACGGAACTGGTTCTGTCCTTATTGGTGCCAGCATTGTCTTGCTTTCTGCTGCAATGCCAACTATTTCGGCCAACGAAAACCTTCCTCAAACTCAGAAAAATACCAGCGCTGTGACCAAGGCCCCTACTGAGACTGAAATTAGTCAAACTCAAACGGAAACGCCTATTTCTGAACAAAAGAATGCAAACGCTTCCCTTAACGCTAAAAAAGAAGCTCCAGCTGCGGAAACTACTACAGCACCAGAAACACCTAAAACAGAAGATGCTACTACAAGCCAGGCTAACAGCAAGGAAGAGAATGTAGATGTCAGCACTTCGACGCCAACTTCAGATCAAAAACCACAAGCAGACACATCTTCTGAAGAACCCATCGCAGACAACCACTTCCGCATCCATGTAAAAAAACTCCCTGAAGAAAACAAAGATTCTCAAGGTCTTTGGACTTGGGACGATGTTGAAAAGCCGTCTGAAAACTGGCCCAATGGAGCCAAGTCCTTCAAGGATGCCAAGCAAGATGACTACGGCTATTACCTAGATGTCAAACTCAAAAATGAGCAAGCTAAGAAAGTCAGCTTCCTTATCAACAATACCAAGGGGGATAACCTGACGGGGGACCGTTCGGTAGAGCGCCTCTCTCCAAAAATGAATGAGGCCTGGCTAGACGAAAACTACAAGGTATACAACTACCGCCCTCAACCAGCAGGAACTATTCGTGTCAACTACTATCGCACCGATGGCAACTATGACAAAAAATCCCTCTGGTATTGGGGCGATGTCAAAAACCCAAGCAGTGGAGAATGGCCTGACGGTACTGACTTTACCGCAACTGGAAAATATGGCCGTTACATTGATATCCCACTCAATGAAGCTGCGAGAGAATTTGGATTTTTATTACTAGACGAAAGCAAGAAAGGCGATGATGTGAAAATCCGAAAAGAGGATTACAAATTTACAGATTTAAAAAATCATAGTCAAATCTTCCTCAAAGATGATGACGAAACCATCTACACCAACCCCTACTATGTGCACGATATCCGCATGACTGGTGCTCAACACGTGGCTAAATCCCGTATCGAAAGCAGTTTTTCTACCCTAGTTGGAGCTAAGAAAGACGATATCCTCAAACACTCCAGCATCACTGATTACCAAGGGAATAAAGTAGCTATCACAGACGTGGAAGTGGATGAGGCAGGTAAAAAAGTGACCTACATCGGCGACTTCTCTGACACTCAACACCCGTACACTGTCAGCTACAATTCAGACCGCTTTACGACACGTTCAAGCTGGCGCCTCAAGGATGAATCCTACAGTTACGATGGTCCACTCGGCGCAACTCTGAAAGAAGATGGCAAGCGTGTTGACCTCACCCTCTGGTCTCCAAGTGCTGATAAGGTTTCCGTTGTTGTCTATGACAAGAAAGACCCTGAAAAGGTAGTCGGAACTGTCGCCCTTGAAAAAGGAGAAAAAGGAACCTGGAAACAAACTCTGGATGCAAACTCTGGTCTCGGTATCAGCAACTATACTGGCTACTACTACCACTACCAAATCGAGCGTCAAGGTAAAACTGTTCTCGTTCTTGACCCTTATGCTAAATCGTTAGCAGCTTGGAACAGCGATCTTGCAAAAACAGACGCTGCCCATAAAGTTGCTAAGGCTGCCTTTGTCGATCCAGCGAAGTTAGGTCCGCAAGACTTGACCTATGGGAAGATTCGCAACTTCAAATCGCGTGAAGATGCCGTCATCTATGAAGCTCATGTGCGTGACTTCACTTCGGATCCTGCCATCGCAAAAAACTTGACCAAACCATTTGGTACCTTTGAAGCCTTTATCGAAAAACTAGACTATCTCAAAGACTTGGGTGTGACTCATATCCAACTCCTTCCAGTCTTGTCTTACTACTTTGTCAATGAATTGAAAAACCATGAGCGTTTGTCTGCCTACGCTTCAAGCAACAGCAACTACAACTGGGGATATGACCCTCAAAACTACTTCTCCTTGACTGGTATGTACTCAAGCAATCCTAAGGATCCAGAAAAACGTATTGCCGAATTCAAAAATCTCATCAACGAAATCCATAAACGTGGCATGGGGGCTATCTTGGACGTGGTCTACAACCATACTGCCAATGTTGATATTTTTGAAGATATTGAGCCAAACTACTATCACTTTATGGATGCTGATGGAACACCCCGTACTAACTTTGGAGGCGGCCGTTTGGGAACAACCCACTACATGTCTAAACGTGTCTTGGTAGACTCTATCAAGTATCTGGTTGAAACCTACAAAGTGGATGGTTTCCGCTTCGATATGATGGGTGACCACGATGCGGCTTCAATCGAAGAAGCATACAAGGCTGCACGCGCCCTCAATCCAAATCTTATCATGCTAGGTGAAGGCTGGAGAACCTATACTGGTGATGAAAATGCGCCTGTACAACCTGCTGACCAAGATTGGATGAAGAAAACAGATACTGTCGCTGTCTTTTCAGACGACATCCGTAACAACCTCAAGTCTGGCTATCCAAACGAAGGTCAACCGGCCTTTATCACAGGTGGCAAACGCGATATCAATACTATCTTTAAAAATCTCATTGCCCAACCAACAAACTTTGAGGCTGACAATCCTGGAGATGTTATCCAGTATATCGCGGCCCATGATAACTTGACCCTCTTTGACATTATTGCTCAGTCTATCAAAAAAGATCCAAGCAAGGCTGAAAACTACGCTGAGATCCATCGTCGTTTGCGACTTGGAAACCTCATGGTATTGACTGCTCAAGGAACTCCGTTTATCCACTCTGGTCAGGAATACGGACGTACCAAACAATTCCTAGACCCAGCCTACAAGACTCCTGTTCCAGACGATAAGGTCCCAAACAAATCTCACTTGTTACGTGACAAGGACGGCAAGCCATTTGTCTATCCTTACTTTATCCATGACTCTTACGACTCTAGTGATGCTGTCAACAAGTTTGACTGGACCAAGGCTACAGATGGCAAAGCATATCCTGAAAATGTCAAGAGCCGTGACTACATGAAAGGTCTGATCGCTCTTCGTCAATCTACAGACGCCTTCCGCCTCAAGAATCTACAAGATATCAAAGAACGCGTCCAACTCATTACTGTCCCAGGCCAAAATGGTGTTGAAAAAGAAGACGTGGTCATCGGCTACCAAATCACCGCTCCAAATGGAGATGTCTACGCAGTCTTTGTCAATGCGGATAGTAAGGCTCGAGAATTCAACTTGGGAACTGCATTTGCTCACTTAAGAAAGGCCGAAGTTTTGGCTGATGAAAACCAAGCAGGATCCGTAGGAATTGCCAACCCTCAAGGTCTCGAATGGACTGAAAAAGGCTTGAAATTGAACGCTCTCACTGCTGTCGTTCTCCGCTTATCTCAAGGTGGTGCCATTGTCGCTCCAGCTGTGGAAGAAAAACCAGAATTTGATCTTTCTAGCTTGGAAGTTGAACCAGAACATGGCCAAATCCAAAACCTAGCAGCCAATCCTGAAACTCAAGAAACTGCTACAGAGGCTCACTCTCAGAACCTCCTTCCAAACACAGGAACTGAGAGCAAATCCCTCCTTGCTCTTGCTGGATTCAGCATCCTTGCTCTTCTCGGACTTGGATGGTTGATGAAAAACAAGAAAAAGAACTAATACTCAATGAAAATCAAAGAGTAAACTAGAAAGCTAGCCGCAGGCTGCTCAAAGCACAGCTTTGAGGTTGTAGATAAGGCGAAGCTGACGTGGTTTAAAGAGATTTTCGAAGAGTATAACCTAGCCCTCCTATAGAGAAAACACCCCATGATTAGAAGAATCTTCTAGTCATGGGATGTTGTTTGCAGGCTCTATAATATTTGTAGTGGGTAAATCCCCTATGGATATTATGGAGCCTATTTTGTTGTAGAAAAAAAGTCCCATATGACCTATAATGAAAAGCGACCAAACCATCATTAGAAAGAATCATATGGAACCATTACATTTTATCACAAAACTACTCGATATCAAAGACCCAAACATCAAGATTGTAGATATCATCAATATGGATACACACAAGGAAATCATCGCTAAACTGGACTATGACGCCCCATCTTGTCCTGATTGCGGAAGTCAAATGAAGAAATATGACGTTCAAAAACCTTCTAAGATTCCTTACCTTGAAACGACTGGTATGCCTACTAGAATTCTCCTTAAAAAGCGTCGTTTTAAGTGCTATCAGTGTTCGAAAATGATGGTCGCTGAGACTTCCCTCGTCAAGAAAAATCATCAAATCCCTCGTATTATCAACCAAAAAATTGCTCAAAAGTTGATTGAAAAGACGTCTATGACCGATATTGCTCATCAGCTGGCCATTTCAACTTCAACTGTTCTCCGAAAGTTCAATGACTTCCGTTTTAAACATGATTTTTCTCGTCTTCCAGAGATTATGTCTTGGGATGTTGAAACAGTCAGGGGAGTGACTGTTTCAATCGGGAGATGAAGATGAGTTTCATTGCGCAAGATTTTGACAAGCTCAATATCATCACTGTCCTTGAAGGCAGGACACAAACTATCATCCGAAATCACTTTCTGCGCTACGATAGAGCTATTCGCTGTCAGGTAAAATTATTACTATGGATATGTTTAGTCCTTACTATGACTTGGCTAAACGACTTCGCTTTCGAATTTCTAGGCTCAGGCTGAAACAGTCTCCCAGACTGTTTCACTCCCAAATGCTAAAATCGTTCTAGATCGTTTTCACATTGTACAACATCTTAGCCGTGCCATGAGTCGTGTGCGTATCCAAATCATGAATCAATTTGAACGAAAATCCCATGAATACAAGGCTATCAAACGTTACTGGAAGCTCATTCAACAGGATAACCGTAAACTCAGCGATAAGCAATTTTATCGACCTACTTTTCGTATACACTTAACTAATAAAGAGATTCTAGAAAAGCTTTTGAGCTATTCAGAAGACTTGAAACACCACTATAATCTCTATCAGCCCTTGCTTTTTCACTTTCAGAATAAGGAACCAAAGAAATTTCTCGGGCTCATTGAGGACAATCTAAAGCAGATTCATCCCCTTTTTCAAACTGTCTTTAGAACCTTTCTTAAGCATAAAGACAAGATTATCACCGCCCTTGAATCACTCTATTCCAAAGCCAAACTAGAAGCAACCAATCATCTCATTAAACTCATCAAACGAAATGCCTTTGGTTTTCGGAACTTTGACAATTTTAAAACTAGAATTCTCGTCGCTTTGAATATCAAAAAGGAGAGGACTGATCTAGTCCTCTCCAGGGTATGACTTTTTGGTAATCCACTACAGTTGACAAAGAACCAAAAAAAGATACTCACTTAAGTATCTTAGTCAATAAATCAATCGGGAAGACAGGATTCGAACCTG